>CAZTEH010000012.1:0-60849 GCA_964612345.1 uncultured Oscillospiraceae bacterium
TTCAAGAGCTTTATGATCTCGGAAAATGCATCAAAAAGGCAGTGGAGGAGTCCGACGAGAGAGTCGTTTATATCGCCAGCGGAGATTTGTCCCACCGTCTTACCCGGGATGCGCCTGCCGGATATGATCCGAAGGGCCGGGAGTATGATGAAGCGCTGGTTGAGAAGGTGAGCAGGGCTGATGGGAAGGGGCTTCTGGAAACGGATCTGAGATTTCTGGAAAAGGCCGGTGAATGCGGGACTCGATCCATTGTCATGATGTTCGGAGCACTGGACGGGATGAAATTGAATTCGGAAGTTTATTCCTACGAAGGTCCGTTCGGTGTCGGGTATCTGATCGCGAAGATTGAAGCTTCCAATGATAGGGAAGGAAAATGATATGGAAAGTGAATATGTTAAGCTTGCCAGGGAAACGCTGGAAGCCTATGTGAGAGACGGCAAAAAAATCAACATACCGCAATGGGTGCCGGCAGAATTTAAGACGAGGCGCGCCGGTGTTTTTGTATCGCTGAAGAAAGGCGGGATGCTGAGAGGCTGTATCGGGACCATCGGACCGGTAAGAGTCAATGTCGCTGAGGAGATTATCTACAATGCCATCAGCGCCGGGACTCAGGATCCGCGATTCCCTTCCGTGAGAGCAGAGGAACTAAAGGAGCTGGTATATTCCGTCGATGTGCTCGGAGCACCTGAAAAGATCGATTCCATAGAGGAACTGGATGTAAAACGCTACGGCGTCATTGTAACCTCCGGCTTCCGTCGGGGACTTCTGCTTCCTGATCTGGAAGGGGTCGACACGCCGGAACAACAGGTGGAGATCGCTTTGCAGAAGGCCGGGATCAGAAGGTCGGACCAGTTCGAAATGGAGCGGTTTGAGGTGATTCGATACCATTGATTGCCGGGGCAATGATAACTGGAAAGAAGGAGGGCATAGGACAGTGAAAAAAGAAGCGATGTTTTATGATAAATTAGAAAATAAAAGGGTTCATTGCTCTTTGTGCCCACATAATTGCAGCATCCCCTGTGATGGGCGGGGGCTTTGCGGAGTTCGAAAAAATATCGACGGAATTCTATATTCGCTGAACTATGGGGAGATCTCCTCTATCGGAGTCGATCCAATCGAGAAGAAGCCCTTGAATCGCTTTCATCCCGGAACCTGTATCCTTTCCGTCGGTTCTGTCGGCTGCAACCTGAAGTGCCCATTTTGTCAAAATCACAGCATCGCACAGGTCAAACCGGAAGAGATCAACACTCATCATGCAAGCTGCGATGAAATCATTGCAAAAGCGGTATCGCTCAAGGAGCAGGGCAATATCGGTATAGCCTACACCTACAACGAACCCTCCATATGGTATGAATTTGTTTATGAAACTGCAAAAAAGGCCAAAGAAAATGACCTTCTGAATGTGCTTGTTACCAACGGCTACATCAGTGAAGAACCCTTGGAACAGATTCTGCCGTATATCGACGCCATGAACATCGACCTGAAGGCCTTCAATGATAAATTCTATCGAGAGCTGGTCAAGGGAGGGCTGGAGGAAGTAAAGGAAACGATCAAACGCTCGGCGGCGCAATGCCATGTAGAAGTGACCACACTTGTCATACCCGGCTGGAACGATTCCGTGGCAGAGATGGAAGAGATGACGCAATGGCTGGCTTCGCTGTCGAACGAGATCCCACTTCATTTGTCCAGATATTTTCCAAAGTATGAGATGACCGATAGACCGCCTACCACTCTGAGCTCCCTGATGGAGCTGAAACAAACCGCCGAACGGCATCTAAAGTATGTCTATCTGGGAAATGTATAAACTCAAATCCAGAAGACTCATTCTTGTGAGTATGGTTTTTGTTGCTCGCTGTTAATATACTGAAACAAACCCTGTGCAAAATAATTGCTTGTGCTCTCAGACAGATCCAGAAGTCTGCTGAAGATATCGACATTTCTGGCATAATCTCCGGTTAAAAACGAAGTAGATTCATCAATCGTCATGCGCAGATTGCTATATAAACGGTTTTTCCATTCCTCAACAGTCCAAAAAGGATTGACCGATGAAATTAATGCTGCTCTTTTATCCGCATTTTCGTATAAGAGCTTTGTAATACGATTGATTTCATCAATTTTACCTTCCATTTGGGCAGTGATAAAAGCATCCAATAGATCCAAAAACGTATTTAACTCTTCTAACAGACCTGCTGCGACCTCTTCTCCAAAGACTTGTTTCAGCGTGTTTGTATAATCAACAGGCACTTGCTTTAATCGGGCAAACGTCGCTTCGACATTACCGAGCCCTGTGTACCGGCTGAGCATATAACTCCTGACCCAAGTAACCAGCTCAAACCAAAACATTCTGATATCATAGATTACATTCATTTGATCAAATGTGATACATTGATCGTTGTCCTGTGGTTGAAGACCATCAGTATTCTGCCGGCCGGATGTAATATAATCATAAAGCCCCTGTGCAAACGTATCACCCATCTTGTTGGAGTGAGCCGTAAGGCGGTCAAATATCTCGATATCTTTCCTATAATCTCCGGATGCAATCGCATTGGCTTCTTCAAGTGTTAATTGAATATATGTGTTAAACAAGTCTATATATCCGGCCTCGCTCCAATAAGGATTTAATGCTTCCAAAAAGGCTGCTCTTTCCGCAACATTCCTATATAAACGCTCGACATTTTTGTTCATTGCTTCTATATCTCCCTCCATTTGAGCGGAAAGGAGATCGCGAAGTGCGATTGGAAACTGACTTACCATCTGACTGTATTGCTCCGAATAGGTACGGCCGAAAATGATCTGCAGCATATTTCCGATGTCCAAAGATTCAAGATATAAACGACCGAATAATTCTTCAGAAGTTCCTATGCCAAAATATCTGCTGATGATATATGCCCTGGTCCAGGTGGTCAGTCTTCTGTAATAGACTCTTGCATTAAAAATCATATTCATTTGGCTGTATGTAATACATTGCGGATCAAAATTGTTTCTCGTAATCATATCAATACTCCTTCAGGGATGATAATTAATATATTGATTGGAGTAGATAATTGATACAGATTCTCAAAAGAACGAAATAATATTTTAACCGAACTCAATTTGATCGGCTAACGCAAGGATTGCGGATTTTCGCTTGGGATCCATTTGAAGTAAGAATTGATTTAAACTGCTTTTCCATTCCTGGTTGTTTTCTTCATCGAGAAAGCTTGAATCGTACGGATTAACAGACAGATTTTTTGTTAGCAGAGCCAGTTGGATATTTTCCAGCGAATCAAACAGTTCCAGATATTCATCATCAAAGAAGCAGTCGCTCTCCAGCAGGTCGATCAAATCAGTTATGCTGAGTGTTTCTTTGTGGAAAAGTGTGATTTTATCCGAGATGAATCTGCATTCTCTGATATCATCGGAGAGTCTGCGGAAGCGGTCATGATCCAGACTCATCTTGTCTTCAAATCGTAAAGCCGATCCTGCAGATTCTTCCTCCATCGAAAGGAAGAGCCGCTTAAGTCCGTCAACCTCCAAAGCGCTAATCAATCGTGATTTCAGATTGACCATAGAAACCTTGATATATGCCGCAAGCTGTGAATTTGAAAGAGAGATTATACTAATGAGGTGGGAAGCCGCTTTGTCTGCAAGCGCTCCAATTTCTATTTTTGGTAACTGGGATAATTCATGCTGAAGATATTGCCGGTCATAGGCCGAAATAGGGAGGTCAATTTCATTTCTGCCCAGCAGGAGACAGCCGATGGCATTGGCCAGAATCAAATCATAGACATTGAAAAGGAGCTCCTTATATTGACGATCATAACCCCGCAGCAGGCAGTGGATCTTTTCATTGGAGAAGCATCTGCAGAATTCGTTTTCCAGCTGCAGCTTCTGCAAGTAAACATAAATGTAATCGATGCCGGTCAGGTTCATCTTGTCGTTGCTCAGCGGATAATCGATGGAGGCTGGTGTCCCGTGCGCTTCATAGTCCAAATCATAAGAAGAAAAAAACATCGGCAAGCCCTCTGCAAGCGTATCATTATAAGTGAAGATGTCCGTAGAAAGACAGTCCTCCTGTATGGCGTGAAGCAGCTTCTCGGCCTTTGCGCGGGTTTCTGCCATCAGCTTTTTTCCATAGAGAAACAAATCCTGCAGAGAAGTTTCCTTCAACGCTTCCATCGCATGGTCCGCATCGGGCAAGTTCTTTAAATAATAGCCTATGGTATAAAAGACCGATTGCTGAATGCGCTGACCTGTTTCAACAGGAACGGAGCTGCTTTGACCACCGGTCCACCGGTTGAGCTGATCGGTGAGAAGCGTGGCGAGCTGATATTGAAGTGCCTCCAGTTGTTTGGTGCTGATGAGCGACAGCTGATAGCCTTCTTTTATAAGAACGTGAAAGAAGCTTACTGCATCAAGAGCGCCGATATCCGCGAAATGCCGCTTTTCAATTTGATTCATCTTAATACCACTCCATTTCGTCATCATAAAACTCCATATCGTCTTCAGCAAAGTATTCCATATCATCTTCAAAAATACCTTCCAGATCTTCACTGAAGTCAGTTATATCGGTGATACCGAACCGGATCTTACGAGCCAGTATTTCCAATTCCCTTGTTTGGAGTAGATTGATGGAACCCTGGCAATTCTGATCAAAGGTCTTTTTCATCACTGCGATCAATTCATCATCATCGATTTCATCCAGCGTTTCGTTTTTGAAATAATAGAAGGTTTCGAGCAGTTCGTTCAGGGTTTCTGCGTAATTAAACTGGGAAAGATAGGGTGAATCGCAGAATCCCATGATAAGCTTATTGATGGTGCCACCTGCAAATTCGATGCGGCCGACCTCTTCCAGCACTAGGCTGCGTGTATGGGCAAGCTCTACGGCATCGGACTCCTTGAGAACCAGACCGTAGTGCGAAGTTGTCTCATTACAGCGGATGATTTCTGTAACGGCGAGCTGTTGTGCTATGGCAGCAGGAATCAGGCTGAATTGTTCGTTCAAATTTCTTCATCCTTTCTATTAAAAGCGATTGACTTTATAAAAAAGTTGTTGACAATGCGTTTGGATTATGATATAGTAAAATAGAAAAGATATAATATTAATAAAAAACATTAATAACTAAATATACCATTGTCTTCGTGTGAAGTCAATGGTTTTTTCTATTTAAAAAATAAGCATGAATTATTGAAATGAGTGGGGTGATTAAAAATGGGCGATTTAGAGAGACTTCCGAACATTTTGTTGAAATTTTACAGGGCATTATAGAATAACATATACGATAACGTATAAGGGGATTTCCATACGGGGAAATATTGGAGATGTGCAGATATGAAACTGGAATTAAGGGATATAAAAAAGAATTTTGGTGAGAAGCAGGTGCTGAGGGGTGCCGGCTTTACTTTTGAGAAGGGTAATATCTACGGGCTTTTGGGAAGAAACGGTGCAGGAAAAACAACACTGTTCAACTGCCTTTCCGGTGAACTGGAAGCAGACGGAGGAGAGGCGCTTCTCATTGAGGAAGCGGATGAAAACGGCACGAATACAGTGAACAAGCTGATGCCGGAAAGCATCGGCTATGTATTCACAACGCCGATCTTACCTGAATTTCTGACGGGGCATGAATTTCTGAAGTTTTTTATTGACATCAACAAGGGAAAAACCAAGATCGAAAAGACCATCGACGAGTATTTTGATATGATAAAAATCGAGCCGGAGGACAGGCACCGTCTGATCAAGGGATACTCCCACGGGATGAAGAACAAGATGCAGATGCTTTGCTTTATTATCAGCAAGCCGCCGGTGATCCTCCTGGATGAACCTCTAACATCCTTTGATGTGATCGTCGCATTGGAAATGAAAAAACTTTTAAGAGATATGAAAAAGGATCACATCATTATATTCTCAACTCATATTTTGCAGCTGGCCGCGGACCTGTGCGACGAGATCGTCGTGCTTTCCAACGGAGTACTGGAACAGGTGGATCATGAGATGCTTCACAGCAAGGAGTTTGAGGAAAAAATCATCGAGATGCTCAGTGATGAAAAAAGCATGGAAGAGGAAAAAAGCATGGAAGAGGAGCGTGGCGAACAGAAATGAGTTATTTGATGACCATGCTTCTTGTGATTTACAATATCAATGCGACAATCAATGCCAACCGTGTCATTTTTTATTTAAAACGGCTGCCCCTGATCGGGAAACGGATTCCCGACCGGCTGTACAGTGACAGTGAATTGAAAATGGTGGCCGCGGTCGTTGTGACCATCCTGAGTGTTTTTCGAAAACTAATTGTAAAGGCACTGTATATTGGTCTTATGATGGTTTTGCCGCTGCTGCTGCTTTTTAAGGCAATCCCCCGTGCCGATTATCCTGAGGCATTTCTGCATCTGTTTTTCTTTCTCAGCTTTCTTGCGGGAACCGTTCAGATTTCAGCATTGCTGGAATCAAACAGACAGAAGTATATCTGCATTAAGCTCATGCGCTTCAATGCCCGCGACTTTGTGATTCCCACTCTATTTTCAAGACATGCCACGGGCTTTCTCTATTTTTTACCGTCCGTAATGATTCCCTATGCGCTGCTGGGAGGGAATGCCCTGCAGGGCTTGCTGCTTCTGGTATTGATGACGGCTTTTCGACTGATATTTGAAGCGTTTCAGCTTGCCCTCTATCATAAAACGAAAATCCTGATCAACAAAAGATTCGCAATCCAGTGGGCAGTCATCGTGCCGTGTATGGTGGCAGCCTATTTGCCTCTCTTCTATCATTCCGTCTGGCCGATGGGACGGATCCTATTCAGCCTGCCCGTTATGCTGCTGCTTATAACCGGTTCCGCACTAAGCATTGCTTATATATTAAGATTTAAGGAATATAAAAGAGTCGTTGAAGCGACCCTCAGGCTGGATGACATTATGCTGGATATGAGCAAGCTGAAAAGCGACGCACTGTTTCAAAGCGTGAAAATGAAGGAGAATGAGTTTTCAAAGGAAAGCCTGCAGTCTGGTAAATTTGAAAAAAAGCAGGGCTATGAATATCTCAATGCTATTTTCTTTGAACGCCACAAAAAACTGCTTGAAAAGCCTATTCTTATGAGGTTGGCCGTAATCGGAGCCGTCCTGACCGCCGGCATTGCCATTTCTCTGTTTTTTCCGGAAGCCGTCGGACAGCTTGATCATAATCTTTTAAGCATTATGCCGACTTTTGTTTTTGTCATGTATTTTGTCGCCTTGGGTGACAGGATCTGTAAAGCGATGTTCTATAACTGCGATATCAGTCTGCTCCGGTACAGCTTTTACCGGGCGAAGGATGTCATACTCCGGAATTTCACGGTGAGACTGAGAAAAGTCGCAGCGCTCAATCTCATCATTGGAATTGCCATTTGCGCAGCCTTGTATGCGTTTGTTGCGGTTGCAGGTATTTCCTTCGAGGTGTGGGATCTGATACTGTTCACTCTTTCGATCTTGTGCTTGTCCGTGTTTTTTTCGGTGCATCATTTATTCCTGTACTATGTGTTCCAGCCGTATACCACGGAACTGGGAATGAAAAACCCGTTTTTCAAGATAATTAATGCGCTCGTATATATGGTATGTTTTATCTGCCTTCAATTAAAAAATGTACCCGGATATTTCACCATGATCGTTATCGGAGCCACGGCGGCCTATATAGCAACCGCATTGGTCCTAGTGTATCGTTTGGCCCCCCGCAGATTCCGGGTGAAATGAGAAAACGGTTACAGAATTGAAAAATGAACGTAAGCCAGGTCTTTTGCATATTATTGATAGAAAAATGGAATAAGGAGATATGTGAGAGAAATGATATACAGAAATCAAATCAACCCACCTCCGGTTGTACCTGCTCCTAACGTACCCAGTCCGCCTGAATTCACCGGAATCATAGAAGCGGAACAACTGGCGCTCATCAGCAATCTGAGACAACTGTGGATGCAATTGGCCATCTGGTCGAGATCCTTGATCGTCAGCACTGCCGGAAACCTCAGGGATATTCCGATGATTACAGACCGCCTGATGTATCTCCCGGAAGCGTTCGCTGCGGTACTGGGTCAGTATTTTGAACCCCAGGAAGCAGATCGCTTCAGAGAACTGCTGGAGGAACATATTTCTACAGTGACGGCTTTAGTCCGCGCAGAGAAAAATAACGACATCCAAACGGTTAATCAGGAGACGGTGAATTTATATGATAATGCGAATCGAATCGCAGCGTATCTGGTCAGCATCGATTCGTACTGGAATCGCGAGCACTGGCAAATTATTCTGGATGATTATATCGAGATGCTCCTTGCCGATCTGGTGGCGAGGATGGCGGGAGAATATGCAAAAGAAATCGACATATTTGATGATTTACAGACACAGGCTATTAAACTGGCCGATTACATGGCAGAGGGAATGATGCAGAAGTTTCATCCTTAAGGAATCTTCTGCCGCGGTGCGAAGATCGACAAGTCTGAAAGAAGAGCATAATGCATATCATGTAATAAGAATTTAGTTACAAGGAGATGTGTTTTATGTATGATATGACGGGAAACAACTGGAAGTACCATGCCACAAATTATGGTCAGATGAATCTGATGAATGAACTTCGGAGACTTTGGATCGAGCATGTTTTGTGGACGAGGCTCTTTATTATCAGTGCATTGGCGGAGCTTCCGGATTTGGAAGCAACAACGAAGCGGCTGCTGCGAAATCCATCGGATTTTGCGAATGTGCTGGAAATCTTTTATGGCAGGCAAAAAGCCGATGCCTTTCGCAGTCTTCTGGAGGAGCATTTGAAAATAGGCGCTTCCATAGTGGACAATGCGAAACGGGGAAATAGCAAGGCGGTAGAACAGTATTCGAAATTATGGTATAGTAATGCAGACCGGATTGCAGCTTTTCTTGCCGGCATCAATCCCTGCTGGGCGGAGGATGAATGGAAAAATCTTCTTCGCGACCATCTGAGGATGACAACCGATGAGGTAATAGCCAGATTAGCGGGAGAATTCATGAAAGACAGCATCATATTTGATATGATTGAGGAGCAGGCCCTGGCGATGTCGGATGTGATGACGGCAGGTATGATAAAACAATTTGACATTTAAGATACGAGTTGGGCATTTCGGATGAAATGGAGTAGTACAATCAGATGAAATATAAGAAAGTAAAGGAAGCAATTTTTCGATCAAGACCGAACCGTTTTGTTGCAAACGTAATTGTTGACGGGGCGGAGGAAACGGTGCATGTAAAGAATACGGGCAGATGCAAAGAACTCCTGTACGAGGGTGTAAGGATTTTTCTCGAGGATCATGAGGAAAACCTTAAAACCAGGAAAACCCGCTATTCTCTGGTAACCGTTGAAAAGAAGGACCACAGAGCGAAATCGGGTGTCCGGCTTATCAACATTGACTCTCATGCTCCCAATCGGATCGTAGGGGAGGCGCTTTCTGAAGGCAGCATTACTCTGCCCGGGCTTAGCTTCCCGTTTGATCGAATCAAACCTGAGATGACCTATAGAGCATCCAGGTTTGATTTTTATGTGGAGGATAAGGAAGGAAACAAGGCATACATCGAAGTAAAGGGTGTTACGTTGGAGGATGGGGGCATTGCCCGATTTCCGGATGCTCCCACAGAGCGGGGAGTCAAGCATATCAGAGAACTTTGCCATGCTCTGGGTCAAGGCTTCGCTGCCTATCTGATTTTTGTGATCCAAATGAAGGGGATTTCCTATTTAGAGCCCAATGACGAAACCCACCCGGCTTTCGGCGAGGCACTACGGGAAGCGCATGACAAGGGAGTCGTCATTCTTGCTTACGACTGTAATATAACATCAGACAGTATGACGATCGGAGAACCGGTACCCATAAAATTATAAAGAGGACTGGGCAGTTGAAAATATACTATTGCTTAATAAGCAATAGTGTGATATTATCTTGACAAAACTACTATTTTTAAAACAATAGTTGGGATAAAGGTGGAGGTTAGCATGAATAAAAAAGAGTTTTTAAACGAACTGGAAAACGCACTGGATGGAAAGCTTCCGTTGTCAGATATCAAGGAAATCACTTCAGATTATGGAGATATTTTTGACAACAGTGCAGCTGCAGGGAAAAGCGAAGAGGAAGTGGCAAAGGAGATCGGTTCTCCGGCAAAGATCGCGCGCACGATCATGGAGGATGGGATCGATTCCGGAAGAAGAACCGTCGACGGAGAGCGGGAATATACTGACTTCCAGAAGAATATCAACGAGAAGACGAGTAAGATTTTTGACAAGGTCATTGAACCGGATCGAAAGGTGGAAATTGAGAAGCTGGCGCCTATGTCCCGCAGACTTGGAGCTTATATCATCGACAGCATTTTGCTTGGGGTGGTGGCAATAGGGGGTATGCTTGCCCTATTTGCACCGTTTCTTTATATGGTGAGATCCTCCTCCTCAGAGATCCATTATGTCACTTCAAATATGGGCACTATGGGAAACGAAATGATGAACATGGGCGGACCTGCTTCAAGATTTGCTTTCGCAAATATCATAATTGTTGTTTTGCTGTTTGGAGCATTTAACCTGTTTACGACGATTATCCTTTGGGCGACCAACGGTTACACACCGGGTAAATGGATCCTGAAAATGAGAGTAGTAAAAATCAACGAGAGCAAGATAAGCTTCGTGGATGCCGTTTTAAGGGAATTGGTTATCAAGTGCATCGCAAACTCACTGCTTTCAGGATTTCTGAATCTCGGCTCTTTTATTTGGGGCTGTGTAACGGACGATCATAAAACAGTGCATGACCTGGTTGCGCAAACTCGAGTGGTTGAGTGGAACAGAACGTAATGGATACACAACTGAAAAAAGGAGTTCTGGAGATGTGCATCCTCATCCAGCTTTCGAAACAGGATATGTACGGGTATGAAATTATGAAGATCATTCAGGATGTTTTTCCGGAGGTATATGATGGATCCATCTACACGATTTTGCGCCGGATCATGGGAGAAGGGTATACAGAAACCTATATGAAGGATGTCCCTTCCGGAGGCCCGTCAAGAAAGTATTACAGAATTACGGCTCCTGGGAGAGAATACTGTGACAGAGTGATCTCCGAGTGGGAGAAAATGACCAAGAGTGTCAATAAATTAATGGAGAAATAAAAGCATTAGAGCATCGGAGAAAAATCCGA
This sequence comes from uncultured Oscillospiraceae bacterium, assembly GCA_964612345.1. Lineage (GTDB taxonomy): Bacteria > Bacillota > Clostridia > Peptostreptococcales > Anaerovoracaceae > Anoxybacterium. The sequence goes on from CAZTEH010000012.1 coordinate 11,139, forward strand.
CGCTCTTGTTTTTTATCCGGTAGAAATTATCGTTTTCTACCGGATAAAAAAGGGTGTGCAGAGGGGGAACCCCTCGCAAAGGAGTGTTCTCAGATTTGTATAAATGAAAGAGAAGAGGTATTGAAATTAATTTCATTGTTCAATGAAAAGAAATATATTTACTACAGAACAGAACGGTGATAATATTGAATTGAACAAAATTGCCTCATTGAACAAATGTGCAAAAGGAGGGACCTATGGCAATTACCGATAACTTGAGAATGATCCTGAAAGTTTGTCAATTGTATTATGAAGAGAACCTGAGTCAGAAGGAGATCTCTTCCCAACTAGGAATTTCACGGCCTCAAATCAGCCGTATGCTTTCTGCCGCAAGAAACAACAATGTTGTTTCGATAAAGATCAACAATCCGTTTCTGGACGAGACAAAATTGGAACGTATTCTTATGGAGCGTTATCGATTAAAGGATGTGCTCGTTTTAAATACTGGCAAAGCGAACGAGTCGGGCAATGAGCTGGAGGAGTTTGGAAGATTAGCGGCAGAATGCATCGATGCTTATATCATGGACCACAACTGTGTCGGTGTGATGAGCGGCCAGACCATTAGCTATTTAGCCTGTTCTATCAAACATCTCAACCGAAGGGGTTTGGAGTTTGTACCTCTGGTCGGAGGGATGGGTGCTACCGGCGCCGGCTGGCATGCAAATGCCATTGCTCAACGTTTTGCGGAGTGTTCGGGAGGTACCTGTTATATTTTAAATGCTCCGGTCATCGTAAAGAGCAAACAATCCAGAGATATTTTGATCCAGGAACCGGAAATAGCAGCTGTTCTTAAGAAGGGAGCATCCTGTGATGTGGCGATCATAGGAGTCGGGCAAATCAATATGAATTCTACCACTGTGAAGGCAGGTACGTTGGACAAAGATGATATCAAGCATCTGGAAAAAGCAGGGGCAGTAGCGTCGGTCTGTACATCTTATTTAGACTCAAGCGGAAGTATTATTGAAACGGAACTGGATGAAAGATCCATTGGTCTGACACTGGATCAACTGAAAAAGAGCAGAACCATCGCATTGTGCGTAGGTAAAAATAAGGCAGAATCCATTAAGGCGGCATTGTCGAGCGGGCATCTTGATGTTCTCATTACGAATTTGGATACCGCTCGTGTAATAGCAGAATAAATATTTTGATTGAGGAGGAAAAAAATGAAAAAATTCTTGATGTTAGTCCTAACAGGTATTTTAATTTTGTCAACGACAGCCTGCGGCGGCGGAGCTTCCACAACGGCTCCTGATGAAGAAAGCGGACCATCCGGCAAAAAGATCTCTCTGCTCACCCCATATCTTAGCTCGGTAACAACCAATCAGATGGTAGAAGAAATGAAAGCGGGAATGGAAGAACACGGTATGGTAGTAACTGTTGTTGATACCAAAGGTGATTTTGCACAGCTTGCAAGCAGAATTGAAGACACAGTTTCGTCCAAAGCAGATGCGATCGTATTGGTCAGCGCTGACCCTACTCAAGTAGCAACTCAGCTTCAGAGTGCCTTTGATGCAGGGATACCGGTATTCGGCTGTGATAGTGGCTTTGTCGATGGAATGATGGTGAATGCAACCAGCGATAATGCGGCTATGGGTGAAATGATTACGAAATATCTTTTTGATGATTTGATGGGTGGCAAGGGAACTGTAATCGCACTGACTCATCGTCCGCATCCGGGTGTAGCAAAAAGATGTACTGCTTTTGATGATATAATTAAGGAATATCCTGATATTAAATTGATCACAGAACAGCACATAGATGTACCGGGACCAATAGATAATTCCAGAAAGGTAATGGAAAATCTGATCCTATCCAATTCTGACAAGGATTCCATCACCGCAGTTTGGTGTGCATGGGACGAACCGGCGATTGGGGCCACACAGGCATTGCAGGATGCAGGGAGAAATGAGGTCATCGTAGTCGGTGTAGACGGAAACAGCCAGGCAGTGGAGATGATCAATCAGGACACAAATCTGAAAGCTACTGTAGCTCAGAATTTCGAAGGTATGGCAGGAATCGTTGTGACTGAAATGACAAAATTGTTCAATGGTGAGGAAATAACAAAAGGCGAACAATACGCACCTGCAACCATTATAACGAGACAATAAATTTCAAGAAATAGACAGAAATGAGAAGTAGGTTTACGCAAAAGCGTAACCTACTTCTATATAGGGAGTGATAAGAATGCTTTTACAAACAAAAAAACTGTGCAAACAGTTTGGTGGCATCTATGCATTACATGATATCGATTTTGAAATAAAAGAAGGGGAAACACTCGGCCTGGTCGGAGAAAACGGCGCAGGAAAATCAACCTTGATTAAAATTTTAACCGGAGTTTACCATCTTGACAGCGGTGAAATTTACTGGGAGGGCAATCGTGCTGAGATACACAATCCCTGTCAGAGCCGCGATCTCGGAATCAATGTAATTCATCAGGACAGAAATCTGATCCCATCCTTTAATGGGATTGAAAACGTATTTCTCGGCCTTCCCTATGAGAAAAAGGCTGGAATCGGAGTCGATTGGGGAAAAATGAAACAGCGTGTAACAGAGGTGATGGGGGAATTGGGAATTTCCATCGACTTAAGCTTGCTTGCATCCTCATTGACTCCTCCGCAGAAAACCCTGATCGAGATCGTCCGGGCTATGATGACGCAGTGCAAATTGCTCATACTGGATGAACCAACGGCTTCTCTGACTGATCGGGAAGCGGAGATGCTCTTTGAAACCTTAGCTGAATTAAAGAAAAAAGGTACTTCCATTCTGTATGTCACCCACCGAATGGATGAAATATTCCGACTGACTGACCGAATCACAGTGTTCAAAAATGGTCAGCTGGTCAATGTGGTACAGACGGAAGACGTAAATAAGGAACAAATTATCTCCATGATGACGGATAACTGGATCAGTGAAAAAGCAAAAACGAACAGAGAATTTGGAGACAGCAGATTAGAAGTGGTGCATATTTCCTCAAAAGACGGAATTGTTAAGGATGCCAGCTTCAATGCCCATGCGGGAGAAATATTAGGTATCTTTGGACTTGGAGGCAGCGGCCGGACAGAACTCCTTGAATGTGTCTACGGCCATCGCTCTGTTTTGGCCGGAACCGTAACCATCGACCAAAATACAATAAACAAACTATCCCCCTCAAAATCCCTAAATAGGGGAATGGCACTGATTTGTGAGGACCGAAGAGGAAAAGCTTTGGTATGCTCTCTGAATGTAAAGCAGAATATAGTTCTTTCGACCATAGATAACTATGCTCATTTTGGAGTTGTTGACGAGAAAAAGGAGGTCAGTGACGCCAAAGGGCAAATCAGTCAATTGAATATAAAAACAGAAGGTCCAAAGCAGCCGGTGCTGCAGCTTTCCGGAGGCAACCAGCAGAAGGTAGTCTTTGCTAAGGCACTGATGTCCAACCCGAAGATCTTGCTGTGCGATGAACCCACTCAGGCGGTTGATGTGAAGACCCGGCAGGAAATCCATAAACTGCTGCGTCAGAAAGCCGACGAAGGGAATGCCGTGGTATTTGTTTCATCCGATTTGAAAGAAGTGCTTGAAGTGGCAGACAATGTCTTGGTCATGGCGAACGGTAAGACCAAAGATTTTTTTATAAATGATTGATTAACTGCAGAACAGGTACTTGCCTGCTGTTATGCCGACTGACTTAGGAGGAAGAATTATGAATAAAAATAGAAAAATCTCAGAGTTTATGAAGGCTTACGGTACGGTATTTGCCGGAGTTATTATAGTAATAGCTTTCAGCATTCTAAGCTATGATGCTTTCTTTACATTTGGAAACTTTATCAATATTACCAGACAGATATCACTCCTTGTTATCATTGCGTTAGGAGCTACCCTGGTCATGTCGGTAGAAGAATTTGACCTGTCCATTGGCGCCATGGCAAGTCTTGGGGGAGTGGTGGCAGCGAAAATGGCAGTTGAAGGCCTTCCCATTCTCCTCTGCTTTGCCGTTCCTGTGATCATCTGCTTCGCCATCGGACTGCTGAATGGCTGGATCGTAACAAGATTCCGAGTTTTATCCTTTATTACTACTTTAGCTATGAGCACGGTAATCGGCGGGTTTACATTCTGGTTTACGGGAGGAGCGACTATTTTTGAAAACATTCCGAAAAGCTTTATCTTTATCGGCACGAAAAGCCTGTTTGCTTTGCCATTGTTATCGATTATCATGATAGCCCTGACCATTTTTTTCTGGTTTACCATGAGGCACACAACTTTTGGACGAAAGCTCTATGCCATTGGCGGCAATGAAGCGGCATCACAAGTATCGGGGATCAATGTGATCTTACATAAGAATATAGCCTTTGCGTTATGTGCAGCACTTGCTGCCTTAACCGGAGTTTTGATGGCTTCCAGGCTAGGTTCTGCTCATCCTACGGGGGGAGACGGATTGTTCCTGCAAGCATATGCGGCGGCATTTCTTGGGAGAACTGTTTTCAAGGAAGGGGTTCCGAACATCTGGGGAACCTTTGTGGGAGCAGCGATACTGGGAATTCTCGCAAATGGACTGACTATTATGCAGGTACCTACGTTTATGCAGGATCTGCTCACCGGATGTATAATTATTTTAGCAGTAGTTGCTCAAAAGATTGGTCATGGTGATGCGAAATGATGAAGCCTTTCTCGGAGCGTAATCGCGCTTGCCTTGAAAAAGGAAAACTGGCAGTAGGGTATTTGCTGGCCGGTTATCCTGAAAAAGAAGATTTCTTAGATATACTTTCAAGCTGTGAAGCGGCAGGTCTGGATGTGTTTGAGATCGGGTACCCTTCGGATAACCCCGTTGGAGATGGTGATATAATAAGGAAAGCTCATAACGCTTCAGACCTTTCTCTTCAAACGAATTTATCCTATTGGAAAAAGATACGGAATGCAGTTAAAACACCAATATGGGTCATGGCATATGAAAAGGATTTGGTTGGCTCAGGATTTTATAAATTGCTTGCTCAAAATGGGCTGGTGGATGCATTTGTCATCCCTGATTCCTCCTTCGCAAATCGATTGGCACTGCTTGAAGAAATGCTGCCTTTCGGGATCGATGTCCTTGGGTTTGTAACTCCGGACATGAACCAAGAAGAGCAGGAGGCCTGTTTGAATGCTTTTCCGTTGATCTACCAACAGCTTTATTCAGGACCAACGGGAATGTCGGTAGAAACAAAGGGCTATGAAGAAATTCTTGCCCGTGCAAAAGGGCATGAAGAGGTAAGTGTCTTTGCTGGTTTTGGTATCACTTCAGCCAAACGGGCAGCACAGCTTTTGGATAGTGGATTTGACGGCATAATTGTCGGCACTGCCATGATATCAAAGCTAAATATTTCCAAGGAGGAATTGACCTCTTTTGTGCAGGATTTGCACAAAACAATCAGGAAGGGGAGATGATGGAAATGGGTTATATTGCGACTTTTGATATCGGAACCACTGCATTAAAAGGGGTACTGATTTCAATAGAGGGCAAAAGCGTTAAGGAGAAAAGCATCCTGCTCGAAACGGTATTCAGCGGCGATCGTATCGAACAGCGCCCGCTGGACTGGTATTCTGCATTCTGTGAAATCTCAAATCATTTTTTTATGGAAGGCTTTGACCCCGACGAAATTCTGGGCATTGCAATGAGCGGACAAATGCAGGATCTGATTCAGGTGGCAAAGGATGGTCGACCGGTTTGTAATGCCGTTCTTTATTCTGACGGCAGAGCAGAATTGCAGGCAAAGTCTATTGCGGATATGATCGGAATTGAAATCATCGAAAAAGGCACCGGAAACCATTTCGATGGTTCCATGCCCTTTCCAAAGCTGCTTTGGATGAAGGAAATGGAGCCGTCCTTGTACGCTGCTGCAGATAAAATTCTGATCAGCTCCAAGGATTATGTGATTGCCAGGCTGACAGGAGAATTTATTACCGATGTTACCTCTGCGTCGACTGCCGGGCTGATGGATATTCGGAAAAAATGCTGGAACCTTGAGTGGATGGAAAGAATCGGCTTGAACCCAGGCAAACTGCCGAGAATTTGTTATGCAGAGGAACAGGTCGGTACTGTAAGCGAAGAAGCATCGACTGAAAGCGGTTTTGCGCCGGGAACGCCGGTGTATGCCGGTACCGGTGATGCTGGAGCCACTACTCTTGCCAGCGGGATCACCGTTGAAGGTGATTTCAATATAAACTTGGGGACATCGGGCTGGATTGCCTGCGTATCGCAAGACATCATGAGAAATACAGAAGTATTCAACCTTGCGGCAATGCAGAAAAACTCATATATTAATGTGGTTCCCTTTCTCAATGCGGGAAATGTACATAAATGGATCAGCGGAATTCTTGCTTCGGATTCCGATACCGTCAGCAAATATGAGTATATCAATCGGCTGCTGAATCAGAGTATCGCTGGAAGCAACGGTGTTATGTTTCTCCCATATCTGCTTGGAGAGCGCTTTCCAGTCATGGATGCGGCCATCAAAGGCGGCTATGTTGGAATCGCACAGGAAACTACCAAACAGGATTTGGCAAGAAGTGTCCTGGAAGGGGTTGCATTCTCTATCCGGCAGGGCTTTGAGGCCATTGGACGAACACCTCAGAAGATATCTGTAATTGGCGGAGGCGCAAAAGTGCAAGTATGGTGTCAGATTCTTGCAGATGTTTTGAACCATAGCATTTACGCATATGGAGGATCCGAATATCTGCCTGCTGCGGCAACCGCAGGGGCGGTACTGATTGGGCAAGGCAGAATATCGGATTATGCTTCCTATGTCGATTCCCTAATGGAATCGAGCGGGAGCAGCTGCTATGTTCCCAAAATAGAGAATGCGAGGCTTTATGACAGAATATATACCAACTATCAAAAAGTCTATCCGGCATTAAAGTCTATTCTGTGAAAATACCAGGTATATATGATTTTCGAACAGTAAGGGGATTATAGATATAAAAAAAGCGGGCAGAAGAGTAATCTTCTGCCCAAACATATCCCTTACCAGCTGCAGCCGTTAGAGCCGTGGAGCCGGGAAGCGGTTCTTGCTATATCTCTGATGCGTTCACTTACGCCTAAGTCTTCTTCATCGCCGATTCCGAAAGTCCCGTCAGGGCCGTATCCGATTCCCGCTACATCACTGGTGTCGTCTTCGGCCAGTTCTTCGCGGATTTCTTCCAGCAGTTTTTTTAGCAATATTTTATCCGTTGTTCCAAGTACATCATTCCGGAAATCTCGGTGGGAGCCACGTTCACGAATGCCTGCCACTTCATTCCTGCCGCCATCACGGGTTCCGGCAACATCTTCTCTCCCTTTTTTGCATGGTCTGCAGTTATGGCCGCGAGTTTCTCCCCAGACACAATCCTCACAGGTTCCTGCACCGACTGTAACGCCGCCGACATCCTGATTATTAACTCCGACGATGTCGGCGAGTGAATTTCTGGTATTATCGGCTGCACCCCTTACATCTGAACTTCTGCCGCCTCGGCCTTTTCTGCAGCGGCAGTCGGGGCGGTCAACGCCTCCAATTACGCATTCTTCAATAGCGTCCTCAATTTCTGCAGCACGCACTGATCCGTCACAAGGCTGCAAGCCTTCGCAGGCATTTATGCAGAATAAAGTCCTTCGAACCGTTTCCACATGCACCACAGGCTCTACAGCTAGGGTTGATACAAGTGAAACCCTGCAGTTATTGGAAAGAATTGGCCCGATAATCGACTGACATGCAAGCTCGCCTGCCGCAGCCTCTTCTGCCGATCCAATATTGTTAGCCGTCAGAAGTCCGCAATTTACAACCAATCTAGGATTAACTAAATTGATTTTTGCACTAAACTGGAATAAAATATTTGGGGCTACACCGTTTATTGCGCAAGGCAGACTCAGGTTTGGAACTGCGAAGCTGCTCAAACTGCCGCTTGGAAGCATCGAGTTAGGAGTGCCCGGTGCATTGCTTATTTCCGCACGGAAGCGGCAGAGTCTGCCATTGGTGTTTACTGTGCCCTCTAAAACATACGTTGCTCTGAAGTCCCAGGGACCTGCATTGCTGATCAGGAAGAAGGTCTTTGTTGGGAGTCCCCTGTCCAGGCACCTATTATTTTGAACTTGGGGGAGAACATTTGTGGTTACTGCTGTGTATTGGCCATTGGTAAAGCTGACGGAATCAACCGGGAACCCGTCCACCGTAACCTGGGCAGCAGTAATGTTCCCCGGAGGTCTTGTATTAAAATATTCTACGGCAACAAAGCTATTGTCGATTTCAAATACGGCGTTTGGGGAAAGGGTGCAGGGAAATAAGCTGCTCCCGTCAAGAAAAAAACGTACAACAAAATTATTGGTGCTCATTCCGCCGGTATTGAGGTTGAAAAGAAGAGGACTTGCAATATCCTTATTAAAGGAAAAGACCTTATCAATATACGTTAAGTTAGGTTGTTGATTGGTAAATTCGACGTCTTCCGTGTCGATATTCGTTCCGCAGGTGTGACCAAGACAATTACGGCCTGCAAGAAGACCGACATCGGATAAACCTTGTCGTTTCATAACTGATAACCTCTCTTTAAGATTGTATCATAGCAAATTTGATTCATATAATTTACTATGTAAAGAGCAATCAATATGCTACATTATATGATTATTTTTTGCTGGTGCCACAATAATATTGAAGACAATCCCCGGATTTCCTCGTTATATTATACAGAAGGGGTAAACAAGACGTTTCCGAAGTACAGGAGACATCATGTTCTTGGGATTGAGAAAGGAGGGTGAGGATGATCCCGGACAGTAAAAATCAATTGTTGGAAAACGCTATTGAGGAATATGGAAGGCTTATCCTCACCGTCTGCAATTCCATGACAGGGGACCATTTTGAAGCAGAAGATCTGGCACAGGACACCTTCATCTCAGCTTATAAAAATCTGGACCGCTTTGACGGAGGAAACATGAAGGCATGGCTGGTGAAAATCGCATCGAATAAATGTCGGGATTATTTAAAAAGTGCTGCAAGGAGGAGTGTTTCGACACCGCAGGAAACCTTTGAACTGGTGACCGATGCAGTACCGATCCCCGAAGATGTGATCCTTGAAAAGGATAGGTCAAAAAGACTGAAAGACTTTTGCAAAAGCTTAAAGGAACCATATCAATCGATAGCAGTTGCCTATTTCTGTCAGCATATGAGCGCACAGGAAATATCGAAAGCAACAGGAAAGAATCTTAAGACGACGCAGACTCAAATTTACAGAACAAAAGCAATGATACAAAAATTGTGGAAGGAGGAATTCGGATGATAACGAAGCAACATTTGACACCGGATAGAATGAAAGCCCTGAAGGAAGGTATGCTTGCCAAGGATGATGTAATCTCAGCACTGGAGCATTTAGGGGAATGCGAACAGTGCGCGGATGCTTTTGCAGAAAGCTACAGCGATCAGGATCTTTTAGAGCTTTCGCCGGCATTTAAAATCGCCGTTTTCTCCGCAATTGGAAAAGAAAAAAGAGCAATCAGAAAGGAACGAACGAAGACGGCTGATGGCAAGAGGGAACTGTTCCGTTATAGCTTTAAAGTAAGCATCGCAGCCTGTATCACCTTATTCTTGCTTTTTTCAGGAACGTTTAATTTTAGTATGAATTTCAGTAAAAACATATATTCGGATCTGTCAGGAGTAAATGTAATAACAGAAAACCTAAGGGGGTTTTCGGATAAACTGATCGATTTTGAGGTTAAATATTTAAAGGAGGAGTTTTAATTTGATTACGAAAAGAAGTAAGTTTTGGACCATCGTGTTTGCTTTTCTGCCTGGAGCGGGGCATATGTATAACGGCTTCATGAAGCTGGGTGTTTCTTTTATGGGATTGTTTTTCGGTCTTTGGATGGTGGCTTCTGTAGTTAATATTGGGCCACTGGCATTCCTGGCGCCTGTTATCTGGTTTTATGCCTTCTTTGACTGTGTCAACAAGATCTTCCAGAATGATGACGAATTTTATATGCAGGAGGATCACTATCTTTTTACCAGGGAGCAGCTGGAAAATATGAATATCAACCTATTTAAGGAAAGAAACCTTCTCATCGGCGCCATACTCATTTTGATCGGTATCTACGCGTTGTGGAACAATGTGGTGCTCCATATCCTATCGGTCTATGATCTGCTTTCACCGGCTGTATATCAGGCGATCGTCAATTTCGGAAATATTATTCCGCAGCTTGTGGTGGGAGGCCTCATCATTTGGGCCGGAATTGCATTGATCATGGGCAAGAAAAAAGAGATTGATGTGAAAGAAGTCAGAGAAGTGCTGAAGGAAGAGGTGAAAACGGATGACGACGAAAAGTAGACGTGTCGGCACGCTGACCCTGGGGGTATCGCTGATTGGTGCGGGGATCCTGTTTGCAGCCCATCTGGTGATCCCGGGTATTCTCACCTATTACTATATCTTCCGGCTCTGGCCTGTGATTTTGATCCTGTTGGGGATCGAAGTACTGATTGCCAATATCAAAAACAAGGAAGAAAAAATCATCTATGACGGCTGGGCTATGTTTATCATGATTCTGGTCATGGGTCTGGCGGGCACAATGGCTTGCTGCCAGATCTTACTTGATCATGGTTTGGCACAAGGTTTTATCACCTTTTCTTAGCTCGCCCAATTTGTGAAGCAAATTGTCGGCGAACTTATGCAAGGAAATCACAAATCTTCGATTTGTAGATTTCTACTGCTAAGCATATGAAAACTGGAAAATACCGTTAAAAACGATGAAATATCAAGTAACTTGGTATCTAAAATGCGCCAACATTTTGTTGGCGTTTTTTATTGCTTGTACAACATATGGTATTTAGCCAAAGAAACGGACAATTCATTGGTATAAATTATTATAAAATCCATCGGTTTTTTGTTGATTTTGCATTCGGGTGGTTGAAAAGTGGAGTGAAGTGGAGTATAGTGGTGTTAAATAAAAAGTTAAGGTGGAGAATTATCACGTGTTTATTGGAGAATATCAGAATTCCATAGACCCCAAAAGTAGAATCATTGTCCCCTCAAAATTCAGAGATCAGCTTGGAAGCAAGTTTATCCTGACAAAAGGTTTGGACAACTGTCTCTACATTTATCCTATGGATGAATGGAGTAAATTTCAGGATAAACTTGTAAGTCTCCCGGTAGCCAACAAGGACGCAAGAGCTTTCGTCAGATATTTCTTTTCCAGCGCAGTGGAATGCGAGGTGGACAAGCAAGGGAGACTTACCATCCCACAAAATTTGAGAGAGCATGCAAAAATAGATAAAGAACTGGTAACAATAGGTGTATTGAGCAAAATAGAAATTTGGAGCAAGCAGGAATGGGACAACTATAATGAAGGAACTAATCTCGGACCTGATGAGATTGCAGAAAAGATGGCCGAGTTTGGTATATAGGTAGAACGATGGAATTTAAACACACCTCGGTACTGTTCTCAGAGACAATTAGAAACTTAAACATAAATCCGGGGGGGATTTATGTGGATGGTACTCTTGGCGGAGGCGGACATGCTTCCGGAATCTGTGAGAAGTTAAATCAAAAGGGGATTTTTATAGGAATTGACAGAGATCAGGATGCCATTCGTGCAGCCCGTGAGAGGCTGAAAGACTATCCATGCAGCAAAATATTTGTTCAGAACAACTATGCAGACATCAAGGATGTATTAAAGGAACAGGGGATTGAATCCATTCACGGTGCGGTTCTGGATCTGGGGGTTTCCTCATTCCAGCTGGATAATTATGAAAGAGGTTTCTCCTACATGCAGGAAGCAGCATTGGATATGCGTATGAACACCGAAGATTCTCTCACAGCAGAAATCATAGTGAATGAATATGATGAGAAAGAATTGACGAGTATCATCAGAAGATACGGGGAAGAAAGATGGGCTTCGCGCATCAGCGAGTTTATCGTAAAGGAACGAAAGAAAAACCGAATTCAAACCACGACTGAACTGGTTAATGTTATAAAAGCAGCCATACCGGCGGCCGCAAGAAGAGAAGGACCTCATCCGGCAAAGCGGACCTTTCAGGCGATTCGGATCGAGGTCAACGATGAACTGGGCCAGCTGGAAAAGGCAGTAGATGAATTTATTGATGTTCTCGGTGACGGCGGAAGATTATGCATTATCAGCTTCCACTCGCTGGAGGACCGAATCGTTAAGGAAGCATTTAACAGAAGACTGAACCCATGTACCTGCCCAAAGGAGTTCCCGGTTTGCAATTGCGGAAAGAAAGCAGATGTGAAAAAAGTCAGCGGCAAGCCGATATTGCCAACTCCCCAGGAGCTTGAGATGAACCCCAGAGCAAGAAGTGCAAAGCTGCGGGTAATAGAAAAAAAGTGAAATTAGAGGTAGATTCTTATGATGGCAGCAGAAAAATGGTATGAATATCAAGATAGCTATAAACGCTATGGTTTTGATATGAAACCAAAGACAGAAAAAAAAGAAAACATAAAATCTAAGAATTCAAACACAAGTATCAATGCAAAGGATAAGTTCAGAATGCTGGTGCTCACCGTGTTTGCAGGTATTCTTTGTGCTGGTTTGATTTTATCCACTGCTTATTCGGCTAATGTTAAATATCATATCAATACTTTGATCAAGGAAAATGCAGTGATTCAGGGAGAAATAGAAAATCTGAACGTTAAAATAGAAAGTGCATCGAATATCCAGATCGTAGAAGCGAGGGCTACCGTTGAATTGGGAATGACATATCCTACGGCGGAGCAGCTTGTTTTCATCGACGGCAGCAAAGAAGCCGTGAAGGATTTTGCATTGGTTCTCAAGGAACAGGCATATAATTGATATTCGGAATGTATAATGGAAAAAGGATTTCAATTTACTTCTATTAAAAATGATGTGTTTGATATATAATTGCATATTGCGGAAAAAGCCAGATAACTTAATTATGGGATAAGTATGTAATCTGGCTTTTCGCTTATGTCTGGAATTTGCGCTTACTGAATAACGAGGAGAATGCTGAATATGTCACCGAGTACAAACAAGAATAAAAGAAGATTGGTATTTGTTTTTATCTTTTCCTGTATCCTTTGTACTGGCCTGGCCTTCCGTGTGGGTTGGATCCAGGTTGTAGCCAGTGAGCGGTATGCGAAGCTGGCCGTGGAGCAGCAGACGAGGGATGTGCCCATTCCAGCGAAAAGAGGCGTGATCTATGACAGAAACGGAAAAGAGCTTGCCATCAGTGCGGTGACCAACAGTATATGGGCCAGACCCGGCGTCGTAAAGGATGCGTCGACCGTGGAAGAGGCTCAGGAAAATCTTGAGCAAACCGCGTCAATCCTGGCAGAAATATTGGTGATGGATAAAAATGAAATCCTTGAAACCATCAGTCAGGATCGCAGCCTTGTAAAAATAGCCAAGTATGTAGACAAGGAAAAGGCGGATAAGATCAGGCAGAAGGGTCTTAAGGGAATTGAAATTGCGGAAGATGTAAAGCGATATTATCCAATGGGAGCCTTTGCAGCCCATTTGCTTGGAAGTACAACGGATGACAACAGAGGTCTTGCGGGGATCGAGCTGAAATATGATAAGTATTTGAGCGGAATTCCGGGAAGATGGATCAAAAATACCGATCGGGACGGAGACAGTCTTTCCTATGGCGTCGAAAAATATTTCCAGGCGGAGAACGGATTGAATCTGGTTCTTACCATCGACGAAGTGATTCAGCATTATGTGGAAAAAGCGCTGGATACGGTCCAGGTAAACACTCAGGCAGACCGTGTCATGGCCATTGTCATGGATCCAAAAACAGGTGACATTCTGGCTATGGGTGTGACGCCGGATTATGATCCCAATAATTCAAGGGTGCCGCTGACTTCGGGAGGCGCAGCGTATGTCGACAGTCTTTCTGACAAGGATAAGCTGGACTTCTGGAATAAAATGTGGAGAAACCCTCTGGTCAGCGATACCTATGAACCGGGTTCCACGTTTAAGTTGTTGACCACTTCCATCGCACTGGAAGAGGGAGTTTCTTCCCTGGATGATAAATTCGTATGCACCGGCTCCATTCAGGTTGCCGGGGAGAAACTGAGGTGTTGGCGTTCCTACAACCCGCACGGCCAGCAGACTCTGGTCCAGGCGGTAGGAAATTCCTGCAACCCCGTCTTTGTACAGCTTGCTCAGAGAGTGGGTTATGAAAAATATTTTGATTATATGCAGCTGTTCGGGCTGCGCGATAAAACAGGGATCGATTATCCCGGTGAAGGCTATGCGATTCTTCAGAACGAAGAAACCGCAGGCCCGGTAGGCCTGGCCACAATGTCTTACGGCCAGGGTATCGCCGTTACACCGATCCAGTTGATCACAGCGGTTTCGGCCCTGGGCAACGAAGGAAAGCTGATGCAGCCAAGAATCGTAAAGGAACTGAGCGACAGTGACGGCAACGTCATTCAAAAGTTTGACACAAAAGTGGTCCGTCAGGTCGTTTCACAGGAAACCGCAGAGGAAATGAGTCTGATTATGGAAGCCGTTGTCGGAGAAGGCGGAGGCGGTACTGCGAAGATTCCGGGCTACCGAATCGGTGGAAAGACCGGTACTGCAAACAAGGCAGAAGGCGGCGGGTACACGGAGGAAACTTTTTCCTCTTTCATCGGCATGGCTCCAATGGATGATCCCCAGATAGCGATCCTAATGATCGTTGACAACCCGAAGGGAGTCAAATTTGGAAGCCAGACCGCGGCACCTGGTGTAAAGCTCGTTCTGGAAGAAACCTTAAGATATTTGAATATACAGCCTTCCTACAGTGAAGAAGAAAAGCTGGCGATGGAAAGCGGTTATACAACGGTTCCAGATGTTACAAATCAGAATTTAAGCGATGCGATCGGAATTTTGGGAGGAGCGTTTCTGAACTATACGGTATCTCCTGCCTCAGAGGGAGGAGAGGATTTCACAATTGTGGATCAGTATCCGAAACCGGGTGAAAAGATGCAAAAGGGCGGCACCGTTTGCTTGTATAAAAATTGAAGGAAGGTGCTCAGCTCGCATTAAGGACAGGAGCGAGCGCCATATTTGGGGAACCATGCCTTTTTGCCCCAAGCTTGCTTGGTCGGCAAAACGGACAGCAGCGCGCGAAGCAAGCTGGAGGCGCAGCCGTTGGGTTCCATAGCGGAGCGGCGTCAGCTGCAAGGGGGGACTGGTAAGGTGAAATTAGAGAATCTGCTGCGTGGTACTGAGATCTCTTTCCCTGCTGACCTCAGTGATATTGAGGTAACGGGGCTTACATACAATTCGAAACTGGTAGAAAAAGGATATGTCTTTGTCTGTATGAAGGGATTTCACACGGACGGACATATCTATGCTATGGATGCAGCCTTTCGAGGTGCATCTGTTATCGTTTGTGAAGAAGACATCGATATAAAAGCAATTCCGGTTTTGAAAGTGAATGACAGCAGGAGAGTGTTATCGAAGATGTCTGCAAATTTTTACGAAAATAAAGAAGTGGCCTTTCATCTTTATGGAATCACCGGTACCAACGGGAAGACCACCGTAGCCTATATGCTGAAGAGCATCATAGAAGCCGGCAACAGCCGGTGCGGGATGATCGGGACCATTGGCTACCATGTGGGCAGCAAGGAGTATGAAGCGCAGAATACGACACCGGAGTCCTGTGATCTGCAGGGTATGTTTGCAGAAATGAAGGAAGAGGGCATCGTTCATTGCGTCATGGAGGTTTCCTCCCACGCCCTTGCGCTTGGAAAGGTGGATGACATTGCGTTTGAAGCCTCCGTGTTTACAAATCTAACTGCAGATCATATGGATTTTCATAAGGATGCGGAAGATTATTTTGCAGCAAAAAAGAAGCTCTTTTCGTTAACAACGGGAGCGGCGATCGTCAACCTTGACGACGAATACGGAAAAAGGCTATTTGAAGAACTGAAGAAAGAAAACAAAGAGGTATATGGGTATTCCCTGAAGGACAAGAAGGCCGATTATTACGGAGAAATCCTGGAAACCACAGAAAAAGGATCCTTGATCCAGGTTACGGAAAAAGTCGAGAGCACGGAACAGTTAAAATTAAATACACCGGGTATATTTACCATATACAACGGTCTGGCCGCAATGGCCTGTGCAAGGTCTGCCGGATATTCCTTCCTGTCGATCCAAAGTGGACTGGAAAACTTAAAGGGAGTTCCGGGCAGATTTGAACTGGTGGAAAACAGCAAGGGAGTCATCGCCATCGTCGATTATGCGCATACGCCGGACGGACTGGAAAAAGTGCTGAAGACGGCTACCGACTTTAAAAAAGGCAGACTCATCTGCATATTTGGCTGCGGCGGTGACCGGGATAAAAAAAAGAGATCCATGATGGGCATGGTGGCCGGAAAATACAGTGACTACTGCATCATTACCAGTGATAATCCCAGAACGGAGAAACAGGAAACCATTACAACGGACATCGAAGCAGGCATCTATGAAACTGGCTGCAATTACGAGATTATAGAAAACAGATTTGAAGCAATCAAAAAAGCTGTTTCCATCTATAAAAAAGGTGACATAATAATGATAACCGGAAAGGGTCACGAGACCTATCAGATCATCGGTACAGAAAAGTTCCATTTTGATGACAGGGAAGTTGTAAAAAATATAGTAGAGAACGGTGAATAGGATGAAAAGATTAACAATAGAAAATATAACAAAGGCAGTAAAAGGGGAATTGCTGCAGGGAGATCCAAAGGATGAAATAACCGGAGTTTCGACAGACTCGCGAAAGGTTATGGAAGGAGAAGTATTCTTTCCGCTCATCGGAGAGCAGCATGATGCCCATGATTTTATCCCCCAGGTCCTGGAACGAGGCTGCCGGACGGTGATCCTTTCCAGAAAGCCCGATGAAAAAATGATTCCGCATATGAATCGGAACCAAGGCAGGACATTGAATCTAATATTGGTAGACGATACCACCAAGGCACTGCAGGATCTTGCGGTGTATTATCTGTCGCTTTTTTCCATTAAAAAAATCGGCGTAACGGGCAGTACCGGAAAAACCACCACAAAGGAAATGCTGTACTGGATTTTTTCGGAAAAATATAAAACGGCCAGAAATGAAGGAAATCTGAATAATCATATCGGCTTACCCCTTACGGTACTCTCGCTGCCTGAAGATACGGAAGCAGGCATATTTGAAATGGGGATGAGTGAATTGGGCGAAATCGACCTGCTGGCTGAGCTGGTCCGCCCGGATATCGGCATCATCACCAATATCGGGATTTCCCATATTGAGAATCTCGGCAGCAGAGAGAATATACTGAAGGCAAAACTGGAAATAACCAATTACTTCACTTCCGACGGGATACTCATTGTAAACGAGGATAATAATCTTCTGTCAAGGGAAGATGTAAAGGGAGCGTATCAAGTAATCACCACAGGAGAAACGGGAAGAAGCAATTTCATCATTTCCAATATTGCAGATTTCGGAGAAGAGGGAATCGAATTCACCATAGAGCATAACAAAGAGATGATGACCTTCCGGCTGAATGTGCCGGGACGTCATAACGCATATAACGGAGCCCTTGCCGTAGCTGCAGCGGTATCCTGCGGAATTACCATGGAGGAAGCGGCCAAAGGTCTCCTGAAATTGGAAATTACGGATAAACGGCTCAATATCAAAGGAAAAAACGGGATGAAAATCATAGACGACACTTATAATGCCAGCCCTGATTCCATGAAGGCGGCCATCGATGTTTTGACCGCTACAAGGGGTTTTCGAAAAATCGCAATTCTTGCAGACATGTTTGAACTCGGGGAAAATTCGGATGATTTCCATGCTGAAGTGGGAAGGTATGCGGCGGAAAGCGGCCTTGATATTATCGTAGCGGTAGGAGATCAGGCAAAGCATATTGCGCAAGCCGCAAAGGAAATACTTGGTGAGAATAAAGTCCATTATTATGAGACAAAGGAGTTGCTGATCAATGACATTGGTAGTATGATATCATCTGGCGATGTCATCCTGCTGAAGGGCTCCAGAGGCATGGCTATGGATCAAGTAGTTAAAAAAATAATGGAGATGAATTAAACATGGAATACTTACAAATAGGAATAACTACCGCAATTGCGTTTGTGATAACGATCATAGGAATCCCTTTGATGATCCCGGTTTTGAAACGGATCAAAGCGGGGCAGAGCATACGCGAAGATGGACCGAAATCCCATATGGTAAAATCAGGAACCCCGACCATGGGAGGTTTGGTGATCATTGGTGCAGTACTGATCACCAGTCTTACCGCAGGCAAGACAACGACGGATATGCTGATTATCATAGCCGCTTTTGTAGCATACGGTATTCTCGGGTTTCTGGATGATTTTGTAAAGGTTTCGATGAAGCGAAACCTGGGATTGACGGCAATTCAGAAACTGGCACTGCAGATTCTGATTGCCGTAGGGCTGGCATTTTATCAGTCCAGAGTATCCGTATATGGAACGACGGTATTTATTCCATTTGTAAATGAATATCTTGACTTCGGAATTTGGTATATTCCGTTTATTGCCTTCGTTGTCGTAGCAATGGTAAACAGTGTGAATTTGACCGATGGCCTGGATGGCCTTGCCTCCGGAGTAACCTTGATCGTCGCTTTGTTTTTAGCAGTGGTGGGGACTACATACGGCTTTACTACAGCTTCTGTTTTCTGCTCTGCGATGGCGGGAGCCTGCTTGGGATTTTTAATGTTCAACAAGCATCCGGCGAAAGTCTTTATGGGAGATACCGGATCTCTTGCCTTGGGCGGAGGAATCGCTGCTGCGGCAATCATGATGAATATCGAGCTTGTCATTCCCATCGCAGGAGGTGTATACGTGGCTGAAACGCTATCTGTTATTATTCAGGTGGCAAGCTACAAGCTGAGAAAGAAAAGAGTCTTTAAAATGGCTCCGCTTCATCATCATTTTGAACTTTGCGGCTGGAAAGAGACAAAGGTTGTTGCGGTCTTCTGGATCGTAACGTTTGTTTTATGTGCGGTCAGCCTCTTAATAGTATAAATAGGTCTAACTAAAATACGAAAGAAAGAAGGGATAACGTGAATCAGTTGGAGAATAAAAGAATCCTCGTTGTAGGCATGGGTAAATCAGGAATCGCTGCAACGCAGGCCCTTTTGAAGCTGGGAGCGGTCGTTTCGGTTTATGACCGGAAAGAAGAAGATAAAATTGATATGCAATTAATTCAATTTTTGAGAAACAAGAATGTAACCTGCTATTTCGGAGAAGAACCGGATAACACAGGTGAATTGGATATGGTGGTCATCAGCCCCGGAGTGCCTTTAGACACCGGATTTGTACAGAAAGCAAAGGATGCCGGAGCCGAGGTGATCGGAGAACTTGAAATCGCTTACCGGGTCGGGAAAGGAAAGTATGTTGCCATAACCGGTACGAATGGTAAAACGACCACAACGACACTTGTGGGAGAAATATTCAAGAATTCAGGCAGAAAGACCTATGTGGTCGGAAATGTAGGAGTTGCGGTCATTTCGAAAGCGTTATGCACGACGGAGGAAGACTGGCTTGTAACAGAAACCAGCAGCTTCCAGCTGGAAACTACAAAGCTGTTCCGACCGGAAGTTTCCGCGCTGCTGAATATTACACCGGACCATAGGGACCGGCATAACACCCTCGAAAATTACGCCCGGGCAAAGGCGATGATTTTCATGAATCAGGATGAAAGCCAGTATTTTGTTGTAAACTATGACGATGAAGAATCCCGCAAACTTGTGGGCCAGTGCAAGGCAAAGGTGGTCCCTTTCAGCAGAAAGACTGCACTGGAGTTTGGCTGCTTTGTTCTGGACGGCGATATCGTTATCAAAAACGAACAGGGACAGTGTATTGATATCTGCGGCATAGACGAATTGAAAATACCGGGAGCCCACAATCTGGAAAATGCTCTCGCCGCCGCCGCAATCGCTTACTTTGCAGGAATATCACCGGATGTAATCGCGCGGACTCTGAGAGAATTTGAGGGCGTGGAACATCGGCTGGAGTTCTCAGGCGAGGTGGACGGCGTTCGCTTTGTCAACGACTCCAAGGGTACCAACCCCGATGCATCCATCAAGGCCATCGAGGCGATGAAGGATGGAATTATTCTGATTGCGGGAGGCTATGACAAGGGTTCCGAATACGAAGAATTCATCAACGCGTTTCAGGGTAAAGTAAAGCATCTGCTTTTGCTTGGCAAAACGGCGCCAAAGATAAAAGATACCGCCGAGCAGCTCGGATTTACCAATATCACCATGTGCAAGGACATGGATGAATGCGTCAAAGTGGGTTACAAGCTGGCATCGCCCGGCGATACGGTTCTGCTTTCACCTGCATGTGCAAGTTGGGATATGTACACCTGTTTTGAACAGAGGGGAGAACATTTTAAAAACTGTGTAAGAGATTTGGAGAAATAAATGGCTCGTAAAAAAAAGACCCGAATAAAATCAGGGGATTTTGTATTGACCATCCTCGTATTAGCACTTGTGGTTTTCGGAGTGATCATGGTATTCAGCTCCAGCTATTATAGTGCCATCAATGATACCGGGGACCCCTACAGCTATTTAAAAAAGGACATTATATGGGCCATGCTGGGATTGGGAGCCATGCTTTTCTGTGCCATGTTCGACTATCGGGTGTATGCGAAGATTGCTCCGACGATTCTCATCGTCAGTATCACTCTTTTGGGACTTTTATTTACCCCGCTGGGCGTAACGAGAAATTACGCAACCCGCTGGATTGGTGTGGGAGAATTTACGTTGATGCCCGGTGAAGTTGCAAAAATTGCAGCCATTATCTTCGTGGCATGGTACCTGAGCAGGGATCCAAAGCGCATCAAGTCATTCACCAAGGGAATCTTGCCGATGTTGGGGCTGATTGGACTCTTTTTCGGATTGATTATCTTACAGCCGAATCTTTCTACTGCCATCACCATCAGTGGGATCATCATCGGCATGATGTTTGTCGCCGGATTGAATATCCTCTATCTTGGAGGAATTGTCGGTTTAGGAGCCGCGGGAATCACATTCATGATTCTTACAGATGAGGGCGGTTACCGGTTAAAAAGACTGACCAGTTTCCTGGATCCTTTTCAGGATCCTCTGGGAGACGGATATCAGGTAATCCAGTCCCTGCTGGCATTGGGCTCGGGAGGACTTTTTGGCGTGGGCCTCGGCAAGAGCATACAGAAGACACTGTATCTGCCGGAGCCGCAGAATGACTTTATCTTCGCGATCATTGGGGAAGAGTTGGGCTATATCGGGTGTCTGCTGCTCATTGCCTGCTATATCGTTCTCATCTGGCGCGGTACTCATATTGCTTTAAATGCTCCGGATATGTTCGGAAGCCTTCTGGCAGCCGGAATCACGATCATGCTGGCGCTTCAGGTTGTTCTGAATATCGCGGTGGTGACATCATCCATGCCGCCTACCGGGATTACTCTGCCATTTGTAAGCTATGGGGGGAATGCGCTGATGCTGTTCATGGGCTCTATGGGGATACTTTTAAACATTTCGAGGCACTCCGCAAGGTGAGCTGATAACGGGAGGTAATAAAATGAAGGTAATCATGACAGGCGGCGGAACCGGCGGACATATTTATCCAGCCATCGCAATTGCCGATAAGATCAAGAGGAAACATCCCGATGCGGAGATCCTGTTTGTCGGAACGGAAAAGGGCATGGAGAAGGATCTTGTGCCCAAAAACGGCTATGAAATTCGTTTTATTACCGTCAGCGGTTTTCATCGGAAACAGCTGTGGAAAAATATAAAGACTGCAATGGATCTGGCAAAAGGAAACAGGCAGGCAAATAAAATCATAAAAGGATTCAAACCGGATCTGGTCATCGGCACAGGCGGGTATGTCTGCGGTCCGGTGGTAAGGGCTGCCCACAAGAAAGGGATCAAAACCTATATCCATGAACAGAACGCATTTCCGGGCGTAACCAACAAGCTTCTTGAGAAATATGTGGATAAGGTATTTATCAGTTTCCCCGAATCAAAAGATTATTTCAAGGATCAAAGCAAGCTTGTGGTAACAGGGAACCCCATTCGAAAAAGCTTTCTGCTCTGCGGCATGAACGACAGCAGGGAGAAAATGAGTATTAAGCCGAACGAGTTTGTGATCCTTTGTTTTGGAGGCAGTCTAGGCGCCGGAAAGATCAATAGTACTATGATTCATGTCATCAAAGCGGTCAACGGCATGCCCGACACCAGACTTTTCTTTATCACAGGCAGGCACTATTATAAGAAAGTCCTGGAGACCCTGAAAGAAAAAGAAATCGATCGGAACGACAACATAAATATTTTGGAATATGCAGATAATATGCACGAGTATCTTTCTGCCGCCGACCTGGTAATCAGCAGAGCGGGCGCACTTACGGTTTCCGAGATTACTGCCTGCGGAAAGGCGTCTATTCTTATTCCTTCTCCCAATGTGACAGGAAACCATCAGTTTTTTAATGCAAAGGTTGTTGCCGACAAAGGCGGAGCCATCATTATGGAGGAGAAGGATCTATCCGACGAAAAGCTTCTTGGGACCATTTTAAGACTGAAAAACAATAAGGAAGCTTTAAACAGCATGTCCGCAGCAAGCGCCAAAATCGGCAGAATTGACGCGGTTGACATGATTTACGACCATCTGGGCATTTAATAATGTAACACCTTTCACAGAAATTCATATTATAAATAAGAGTTGCTGCCAATCGTTTTTAGGCCGGATGGAATCCGGCAGAGGCAGAGCGACTCTTAACTCGCTAAATAAGGCGGAATATAACATTCTGCGGAGGTGTAATTCGTGTGGAACAATTTCGTATAAACGGTGGGGTGAAGCTGACCGGCGAGTACGAGCTGACGGGAGCGAAAAATGCAGTGCTTCCAATCCTTGCCGCAACCATCGTTACAGGGAACGAATGCAAAATAAAAAGCTGTCCGGATTTATCCGATGTGCAAACCATGTTTACCATTTTGAGAGAACTCGGATGCAAAATTACAAAGGAAGCGGATGGAATTATCATCAATACGGAACCCATCAATTCCTATACCATACCGGAGCATCTGATGAGAGAAATGAGATCCTCGGTTTTTTTAATGGGACCCATGATCGCAAGATGCGGAAAAGTCACTTTAAGCTATCCGGGCGGCTGCGAAATCGGATTAAGGCCAATCGATATTCATTTATCCGCCCTGAGAAAAATGGGTGTGACCATCAAAGAAGCGCATGGATTTTTAGAGTGTACCGCTGACCGGCTGGTGGGAGGCAGGATTCTTCTTGACTTTCCCAGTGTCGGAGCAACAGAGAATGTGATGCTTGCCGCAACTGCAGCGGAGGGCGAAACGAGGATCATAAATCCTGCCAAGGAACCGGAAATTATTGACCTTCAACATTTTTTGAATGCCTGCGGAGCAGAAGTCAGAGGAGCAGGGACCGGTGAAATCGTAATCCATGGCAAAAAATCATACAACCAGGTGGAACATAGGGTGATTCCTGACAGAATTGAAGGAGGAACCGTTTTATCGGCAGTAGCCATCACGGGAGGAAATGTCATCCTGAGAAATGCTATACCAGAACATATGAGTATGATTTTGTCAAAGTTTAAGGAAGCGGGCTGCAGAATTCGCGAAGGGAAGGACACAGTGGAGTTGATTTCCCCAGTCAAATTGAAAGCCGTTGAAACGGTCAAAACGCAGCCGTATCCGGGATACCCCACCGATATGCAATCCCAGTTTTTAACCTTGATGACGGTAGCTCAGGGCACCAGCGTTATAACGGAAACCATTTTTGAGAGCCGATTTAAACATGTTGAGGAGCTTCGAAAAATGGGTGCGAGGATCAAAGTCGACGGAAGGACAGCTGTGATAACCGGTGTGAAGAACCTGACGGGAGCAAGAGTTATAGCTAAGGATCTGAGGGGAGGCGCCTCTCTGGTGATTGCCGGATTGGGCGCCGAAGGAGAAACAATTGTAGAAAACATTTGCCATATTGATAGAGGATATGATAAATTTGAAATGGCTTTGAGTAAAATAGGAGCTGAGATCAAGAGAGAATCAACAATATACTGAGGATGATATGAAAGAAAATGAAAAGATCAGGAAAAAAAAGAAGAGGAAAAAGAAGCACTATCTTCTGAGATTCATCATTTTGGTTGCCTTTGCAACAGGGATGTACTTCTTTTTTACCTCAAGCCTGTTTGATATACAGAAATTGACGGTAGAAAATAACAGTCATTATACGGAAGAGCAGGTAATCAGCCTGGCGGGTGCCAAAACAGGCGAGAATTTGTTTGAAGCATCGCTTTCAAAGATGAAGGAGAATCTTTTGGCAGATCCTTATATGAAAAATGTCAAACTGAAAAGAAAGCTTCCCGCCGAGGTTGTGATTATCGTAGAGGAACGCAAGGAAGATGCAGCGGTACCCTACGGAAATAAATATATCATAATAGACAACGAAGGCATGGTTCTGAGAAACGCCGAGCAGGAACCTGCGTTAACGCTCCTTTTGGGGATGACGATAAAAAATATGGAACCTGGGACTCCGTTGGAAGTGGAAGATAATTCCGCTTTGACGGACACGCTTAAGCTGCTTGAAGAAGTGAAAGAGCATGAGCTGTTCTTTAAAAAAATAGACATTTCGAGTATCATGATCAAAGCATATATTTACGATCAGCTCGTCTGCGAGGGTAAGCCCGATGATATCCTGGACAACCTGGATTCCCTGCAGGAGGTACTGTACGATTTGTATACCAAGGGGATAGAACGCGGTGTGATAAAAATGGGCAGTGACAAGTATTTTTCATTCAGCCCATTAGTGGAATAGAGATTAGGAGTGAAGGAACAGATGAAAAAATTCAGCGGTATGATCGTAATAGGATTACTGGCTCTTTTTATTGGGCTGGTTATATCCATTCAAATCACAACAACGCAGGGCTCCGATGTGGGTGGCCTTGTTCCCGTTGCGAAAGCACAGGGATACCTGGAACAATTAAAACAGGTCAGGGCAGAGAAGGATGTCGCCCTAGAGGAACTGAATAAATTGGAAGAAAGACTGGACCAGATCGAAAAGGAAAAGTCGGATGAGGACTTTTTCTTAAAAGGTATTGTATCCGATATGGAAAAATATAAAATGGCTGCAGGCATTGTCGATGTGAAAGGGTCCGGCGTTGTCGTCACAGTGGACGATCCCCTTCCGACAGAGGAATTCTCCGACGAATACAGCGTGATCATGCTGCGTTATGAATTGCTGCTGAGCCTGGTGAACAAGATGAAGGATGCCGGTGCAGAGGCGATTTCCATCAACGGGCAGAGAATCATCGTCACAACGGAAATCAGCCTGGCAGGAGACAATGTCAACATCAATACCGTACCGACCGCTCCTCCGTATATCATAAAAGCCATTGGAAATCCGGAAACCATTGAATCAACTTTGACCATCCGTTTTGGAATCATTGAGCAGATGAAGAGCTATGGCCTCCGGATCGACATTGAACAGAAGGATGAAATTGAAATCCCAAGGTACAGCGGTATCATTAAGTATCGATATGCCGAACCGGTTGTGGAAGAGGAATAGACGTGGGTGGAATGAAACTTAGAGTTCTTGGCTTTTTCCTTCTTTGTGTCGTGATTGGATTCACATTAATTGTACAGGCCAGGGTTACCAACGGACAGCAGCTTTATGTGTCTGCGAAGGCGATAACCGATTATGAAACGACCATTGAAAGTGAAATCAAGGATAAGGACAGAATCGGACAGTTGATTGAGGAAACGGGCAAGCGGCTGCAGGAGTATGAAATACTGGCAAATAACGAGGACAGCGAACTGAAGGACAAACTGGTCGAGGAGCTGGACGATTACAAGCTGATCAGTGGGCAGTATGCTGCCCACGGAGAAGGTGTCATTGTTTTGGTTGACGATGGAACAAGAGCCCTTTACGAGGGAGAAGATCCAAATTCGGTGCTCGTTCATGACATGGATATCCTGACAATCATCAACGAGCTGAACCGCTCGGGAGCCGAAGTCCTTTCGGTCAACGGGCAGAGGATATTAAACGACACCTCGATCTCCTGCTCCGGCTATACGATCCGTATCAATGAGCAGTTCTTTGCCAGACCTTTTGAGATACGGGCAATCGGAGATTCGAAAAGAATGGCGGCTTCCCTCATAGGTCCGGAGGGCTATGGGACATTGCTGCAGGATTACGGTGTTATTTTTAAGGTTACGATTAAGGACGATCTTACCATACCGAAATATTCGGAAGAGCTGTCATTTGGATATATGACCAAGGCGAAAGAGGAGGAATAAAAATTGATAATTGCAATGATATTAGGATTAATAGGCGGGATTTTTTTAGGCTTTACTTTAAATATTTCTTATCCGTCAGAGTACTCATTCTATATCACCATGGGTCTACTTGCCGCAATCGACTCCATTTTGGGAGCCGCCAGGTCCCACCTGGAAGGGAAGTATAATAATCTGATCTTCATTTCGGGTTTTATTACCAATGCAATTTTAGCAGGTCTTCTCGCTTACCTGGGAGACCGCCTGGGAGTCCCGCTTTACTATGCTGCAATTCTCGTTTTCGGAGGCAGGCTATTCCAGAATATAGCGGTGATCCGAAGGCTTTTAATTGACAAATACTTTATAAAAAAAGATAGTAATATCAACAAGAAATAGGTGCATTGATGCCTGGCTTGTGATATAATGAGCTATATTTAGGTAACGGGAGGTTGCGGGACTATGTTGCATTTCGAAGTGAATGATCAAAGCACGGCGCAAATCAAAGTAATAGGTGTTGGCGGCGGCGGAAGCAATGCTGTCAATAGAATGATAGATGCAGGACTTAATGGCGTTAGTTTTATGGCAATTAATACGGACAAGCAGGCCTTGTCCGGATCAAAAGCTGATACAAAGCTGCAGATAGGGGAAAAACTGACAAAGGGACTTGGCGCAGGCGCCAATCCGGAAGTGGGGCAGAAAGCTGCAGAAGAAAACATAGAAGATTTGACCAAGTTTATTGCCGGCGCCGATATGGTATTCATAACGGCCGGAATGGGCGGAGGTACCGGAACAGGGGCTGCTCCGATCATCGCAAAAGCAGCAAAGGACTTGGGTGTACTTACCGTTGGCGTTGTAACGAAGCCATTCACCTTTGAAGGTAAGAAAAGAAAAGACCATGCAGAATTAGGAATCAAATTTCTTAAAAAATATGTGGACTCCCTTGTAGTCGTTCCAAACGACAGGCTGCTGCAGATCGCGGAAAAGAATACTTCCATGCTGGATGCGTTCACTATGGCGGATGAAGTTTTAAAGCAGGGTGTTCAGGGAATATCCGATTTGATTGCGGAAGCAGGATTGATCAATCTCGACTTCGCTGATGTAAAAACCGTAATGAGCGACAGAGGAATTGCCCACATGGGTGTGGGAAGAGGCAGGGGTGATACCCGGGTTCAGGACGCCGTAAAGGCAGCCATAGAAAGCCCGCTGCTGGAGACTTCCATCAACGGAGCGAAGGCAATTTTACTTAACATCATGGGAGGCTATGATTTGGGAATGCTGGAAGTCAACGAAGCGGCAGACCAGATCGAAAAGGCAGCAGACAAAGATGCGATCGTGATCTTTGGTGCATCCGTAAAAGAAGATATGCATGATGAAATTGTCATAACAGTGATTGCAACCGGATTTGAAGACAGACCGGCAGACATATTATCGCCAAGCAGAGACAAGGCAGAGGCTCATGCCAAAGAGGAAGACGGCGCAGAAAGTACATCAGAAGAGAATGCGGAAAACCAGCCTCGGGATGATATTTTCCAATCAAAGGTAACCGGTGCATTTGATATCCCATCTTTTCTTAGCAAAGATAAAATGGGCTTTTAACTTAAAATTCGAAAGGTGAGCCGGGGTAAAAGCCGGCTTTTCTAATGGGGTGTGGGAAATGAAGCTGATAACCTCCGGCGAGAACCAGATTTACAGAATAGCAGCACAACTAAAACAGAAAAAATACCGGGATGAGCAGAAAAAATATCTGATTGAAGGTCCTAATCTGATTCGCGAGGCAATGGGAAATGGCGGCGATATTGAGATGATCATTCGGAGTGAGGACTTCAACCCGGAAGAAATAGCAAATGCTCCAATGGCGGTGATGTCGTCGGGGCTTTTTCGTAAGTTATCGGACACCGAGACGCCGCAGGGGATTATGGCCATCGTTAAAAAAAGGACTTATTCCGAAGAGGAGTTCTTCTCACCCGGGATCAGGTCCAATCTCATTATTTTAGACAGACTGCAGGATCCTGGAAATATCGGTACCATACTTCGGACCGCCGATGCGGCGGGCTACTTGGGCGCGATCCTTTTAAAGGGAACGGCGGATATTTATTCCCCGAAAATCGTCAGGGCTGCGGCAGGATCCCTGTTCCGGCTTCCCGTACTCATGGAGGATACGCCTGAGCGAGTGATCCGGATGCTGAAGCAGCATAAGAAAAATATGATATGCACAACTCCCAAATGCAGCAGTTATTATTACGACATCGATATGAAAGAGAACGCAGCGGTTATCATCGGAAATGAAGGCAGCGGAGTATGTGACGAATTTATGGATCATTCGGATATCCTGATAAAAATCCCCATGGAGGGAAAGATCGAATCGCTCAATGCTGCAGTATCGGCCGGCATCCTCATGTACGAGTCGGTAAGGCAAAAATATCAAGAAAAATAAGGTAAATATAAAATAGAAATGGAGATCGGTTTATGCAGAATCAATTGATGAAAATTTTGCAGGAGGCTAAGGAGCAAATGCAGAAGGCTTCCTCAATCATTGAAACAGAAGAAATCAGAGTAAAGCTGCTCGGAAAAAAGGGACAACTGACTGAAATTCTTCGTTCCATGGGTTCCCTGAACCCTGAGGAAAGAAAGGACTTCGGAAAGGCAGCCAACACGGTGAGAGCAGAAATAGAAGCGCTTCTGGAAGAAAAGTTTGCATCCATGAAGGAGCTTCATAAGGCTGATAAGTTTATCAAGGAGAAAATCGACGTAACAGAGCCCGGCACCAGATTCAATCTTGGTGTAAAGCATCCGATTACCATAACGATCGATGAAATTTCCCGTATCTTTGCGAGCATGGGCTTCAGCATTGCTGAAGGACCTGAGGTTGATACGGTTTTCAATAATTTCGACGCATTGAACGCGCCGCCGAACCATCCATCCAGAGATATGACGGACACGTTCTATATTACGGAAAACACCCTGCTCCGAACGCAGACCTCGCCGGTTCAAGCGAGAACGCTGATGAAGGAAAACCCTCCCATTAAGATCATTTCGCCGGGACGCTGCTTCCGCGTAGATACGCCGGATGCCACCCATTCACCGATGTTCCATCAGGTGGAAGGACTGCTTGTGGATGAAGGGGTCACCATGGCCGACCTGAAGGGTACACTGGATTCTTTTGCGAAACAGCTCTTCGGCTCCAAAGTGAAGACCAAATTCAGACCGCATTACTTCCCGTTCACGGAGCCAAGCGGAGAAATGGATGTTTCCTGCTTCAAATGCGGTGGAGCAGGCTGCAGATTCTGCAAGGGAAGCGGCTGGATCGAAATCCTGGGCTGCGGCATGGTTCATCCCAATGTATTAAAGGTAGGTCATATTGATACGGAGAAGTATACCGGATTTGCTTTCGGCATGGGAGTAGAGCGGATTGCTCTGCTGAAATATGAAATAGACGATATCAGACTGCTTTATGAAAACGATATGCGTTTCATACAGCAATTTAAATAAAATTGTAAATGAATAGAAGTCAAAATTCAAGGAGGGTGCTCAGCTCGCATGACGCATTGGAGCGAGCGCCAAAGGGAACCATTGGTTCCCCTAGTGGAGCGGCTTTAGCCGCAGGGGGTAGAAAGCATGTTAGTACCTATCGAGTGGTTAAAAGAATATATAGATATCAAGGTGGGCTCCGAGGAATTCTGCGAAAGGATGATCATGTCCGGATCGAACATCGAGACGGTGGAACACTTCGGAGAAGGCATTGAAAAGATCGTTGTAGGAAAAATTGTTGATGTGGAAAAGCATCCCGACGCAGACAAGCTTCTGGTTGCTCAGATTGACATCGGAGAAGAGGATCTGGTTCAGATCGTAACAGGCGCGGACAACATATTTGACGGCGCATATGTCCCCGTGATTCTTCATGGCGGAAAGCTCCCTGACGGCAGGGTGATCAAGAAGGGAAAGCTGAGAGGAATCGAGTCCAACGGCATGATGTGCTCTCCCGAAGAACTGGGATTTGAGGACAAAGTGATTCCGCAGCCTCTCAAGGACGGAATCTGGATCCTTGACAAGGCATACCCCCTGGGAATGGATATCAACAAAGCAATCGACCTGAAAAATACCGTGGTGGATTTTGAAATAACACCGAACAGACCGGACTGCCTTTCCATGATCGGAATGGCCAGAGAAGCTGCGGCAACATTCGGCGGAAAGCTGAAGTATCCGGAAACGGAATGTACGAACGAAGAAGGCAGAGCGAAGGATCATATCGCGATTGAGATAAGAAAACCGGAGCTTTGCAGACGATATGTGGGAAGAGTCGTAACCGGCGTTAAAATAGAGCCATCCCCATTGTGGATGCAGAAGAGACTGATGTTTGCGGGCATGAGACCGATCAACAACATCGTCGATATCACCAATTACGTCATGCTGGAATACGGCCAGCCGATCCATGCATTCGATATCAGGGATATCGCAGACAATAAAATCATTGTGGATACAGCGGAAGAGGGAGAACTCTTCACCACATTGGACGGAACAGAACGAAAGCTGAGCAGCAGTGTTCTGATGATCAAGGATGGAAAGCGCAGCGTGGCCATTGGAGGCGTAATGGGCGGTTTGAATTCTGAAATCAAAGACGACACCGCGACGATTCTGATCGAGTGCGCAAATTTCAACGGTGACAGCATCCGGTCCACCTCAAAGAAGCTGGCACTCAGGACGGAAGCGTCTGCAAGATTTGAAAAGGGAATCGATCCGAATCTTTGCGAAACTGCCGCGGATAGAGTCTGCAGGCTCATTGAACTTCTGGGAGCCGGCACTGTGACCAAGGGCTCCGTGGATGTTTATCCGGTAAAGACGGAAACTTATTCTGTGACGGTCCGTATTGACCGTGTCAATGCGGTGTTGGGGACTGACATTTCCGGCAAAGAGATGGAAGAGATTCTGGAAAGTCTTGAAATGGGTGTGAACCGTCTCGGAAACAGCATCAAGGTCACCCCTCCGACCATCCGTCAGGATCTGCAGGAAGAGATCGATATTATTGAAGAAGTAGCAAGAATTTATGGATATGATAAAATGCCTATGACTTTGCCGAAGGGCAATTCGGAAGCGGGCAAGTCAAGAGAAAGAGCCTTGAAGGATTTGACCCGGGATATCATGACAGCAATGGGCGCAAACGAAGTGCAGACCTATTCCTTTGTCAGCCCGAAGGGTGTGGACAATGTAAGGATCGACGAAGATTCCTGGGAAAGGAATTTTGTCCGTCTGATCAATCCTCTGGGGGAAGAAAACAGCGTCATGAGAACCATCCTGACACCAAATATGATGGAGGTTTTGGGACGCAATTTCTCAAGGAATATCGGCAAGGTAAAGGCCTTTGAAATTGGTAATACCTTCTTCAAGAGTCTTGACGAAGAGGACACTCTGCCCGATGAAAGAGATTCCATGGCAATCGGCTGTTATGGAGAAGGGGAAAGCTTTTTCACACTGAAGGGCATGCTGGAGGAGCTCTTTGCCATCCTCGGCATCATCGGAACAACTTATGTTCCGGAAAGCGAATACGGTGTTTACCATCCTGTCAGATGTGCAAGAATCATGTATCAGGATACGGAACTTGGCATCATGGGTGAGGTCCATCCTGATGTTACGGAAAAGTATGGGATCGGAACAAGATGCTATTGCTGTGAGTTAGCCTTTGATCAGGTCATTAAGCATGCCAATACGAACAGATTTTATAAACCACTTCCGAAATATCCTGCGATTTCAAGAGATATCGCACTTCTTGTAAAAGAAGATATCTATGTTGCGGAAATGGAAAGCATTATCAAGGAAGTTGGCGGCAAACTGCTGCAAAGCGTTGCACTGTTTGATGTTTACAGAGGAAAGCAGGTACTTCCGGGAAGAAAGAGCGTTGCTTTTGCCTTGACATACCGGGCGCCCGACCGGACTCTTACCGATGAAGAAGTGGTAAAGGTCCACCAGAAGGTCCTTGACGCATTGAGAGAAAAGCTTGATGCTGTATTACGCGAAGTGTAGAGGCAGTCTTCCTCATTCGCCGGTGGCAGTCGAAATCAACAAATCAGAGATTTGTGATTTCGTTGCATAAGTTCGCCGACAATTTGTTTCACAAATTGGGAGAGCTAGTAGCAGAGCGCATCATTAAGCTGCCTTTTTGCCCCAAGCTTGCTTGGCTAGGCAAAACGGACAGCAGCGAACGCAGTGAGTCGGAGTCACAGCCGTTGCACCTACGGTGCAGAATGCTGCCAAAGCTCATTCAGAGGACTGCCTCTAACACTCGTGCGGATTCTATTGATACGCAGCATATGATTATTATAAAATAAACAGGGGGAAATGAGCATGGAGGATAAGAATAAGGTAACAGTAAAGATCTATGGACAGGAATACACAATAGCAGGAAATACACCGAGAGATCACATCATGAAGGTTGCAGACTATGTTAACACGAAGATGCATGAAATTGCCAAGGCATTGCCCGGCGGCTCCGTATCATCTCTGGCAGTGCTGTCCGCTGTCAACGTTGCAGATGATTACTTTACCGCAGTGGAAAAGCTGAGCGGTCTGAAACAGCAGAACGAACAGCTTGAAAAGGACTCCAAGCATTATGTCCAGCTTTGGGACGAAGCCAAGAAAAGCTTCCTTCAGTACAAAGAAGATGCACAGGCCAGCATTGAACAGAAGGAAGAGCTGCAGAGACTCTTCAACGAGAAGACGGTTGATCTTGACCGGACGACAACATCGTACCGACAGTTGGAAGAGAAATACACCGCCCTGCTTGCCAAGAATGAGGAATTGTCCAGTAAAATGAAACACCAACAGGAAGACAAGGCATCCGAATTCACGGCGATAAAGGAACTGGAAGCCAAATGCAAAGACATGGAAAGCAGCTTTTTCGACTTACAGATGGAGAACATCCGACTGAAAGGTGACCTGGACCGATATAAAAAAATTGTAGAATAAATTCGGCTGCCAGGGGTTTTCTCTTGGAAACCGCCGTCTATAAATGCTGCACATTGAGACGGTAATAGGTTTCACGGTTTCCTGCGAGAACACCACGGCACGCCGCCGGTATTATTCCAGCAAAAGGGGCGCATTAAGGAAAGTTTATGAATGAGAAATCATATAGAGTTTTAGAATACAATAAAATACTTGACCTTTTAGGAGCTGAAGCGGCTTCCTCCATCACGAAAAAAGTGATCGGGGAACTGAAGCCCGCCCTTGATGTGTTCCAAATTAAAGAAATGCTGGCGGAAACCACGGAAGCGGTTTCCGTTATTATGCGTAAAGGGGCGCTTCCCCTCGGCAGCTTCTATGATATCAAGGACAGCGTTTATCTGGCAGACAAGGGAAGCACACTGACAATGAAGAAGCTTCTGGAAATTCTGTACAATCTGCAGGTGACCAGAAATGCAGCTGCATTTTTGAAGAGCGATTTGCCGGAATTGCCCATCATCAAAGGCCTGGCTGAAGTAATGAGCATACAGAAACGGCTGGAAGAAAGTATTGATCGCTGCATCATTTCAGAGGATGAAATGGCAGACTCAGCCAGCCCGGAATTAAAGAGCATAAGAAGAAGTATCCTTCGTCAGAATGAAGCAATCAGGGCAAAGATGAATCAGATCCTCAGTTCTTCCGACAACAAAACGATTCTTCAGGATGCCATCGTTACCATGCGGCAGGGTAGATATGTGGTTCCGGTAAAGCAGGAGCACAAGGCTAAATTTGCCGGGATCGTCCACGACCAGTCCTCTACCGGGGCAACGCTTTTTATCGAGCCCCAGGCCATTGTGAATCTCAACAACGAGCTGAGAGAGATGGAATTGGCTGAAAAGATCGAGGTCGAGCGAATCCTTGCAGAACTGTCCGCTGATGTTGCGACGGTGCGGGATGAACTGCTGAACAATCAGGACATTCTCCTAAAGCTTGATTTTATCTTTGCCAAGGGAAAGTTTTCAACAAAGCTGAAGGGCACCGAGCCTGAAATCAACACCCAAGGCTTCTTGCGCATCAAGGATGGCAGACATCCGCTCATCGACAAGAAGAACGTCGTCCCCATCAGCATTGCCATAGGAAAAGGTTACAACACGCTGGTGATCACCGGGCCGAACACAGGCGGAAAAACCGTTACGCTGAAAACAGTCGGACTTTTCGTTATGATGACTCAGTCGGGGCTTCACATACCTGCAGGCTCCGGTACAGAAATGCCGGTGCTCCAGAAGGTTTTCGCCGATATCGGGGATGAGCAGAGCATCGAACAGAGCCTGAGCACCTTTTCCTCCCATATGTCCAACATCGTAAACATCGTGGAAAATTCGGGTAAAGATACTCTGGTGCTCCTTGATGAGCTTGGAGCAGGAACCGACCCTACAGAAGGTGCCGCCCTGGCCATCTCCATTTTAGAACACCTCTATGACAAAGGGATAAAGACCATAGCGACCACCCATTATACCGAGCTGAAGAAATATGCCATTGCCACCAAGGGTGTGGAAAATGCGTCAATGGAATTTGATGTGGAAACCCTGAGCCCGACTTACCGATTATCCATCGGAACGCCGGGAAGATCCAACGCTTTTGAAATATCCCAGAAGCTGGGATTGAAGCCTGTCATCATCAAACATGCAAAGGGAATGCTGGAGCGCGGAGACATCGAATTTGAGGATGTCATTACCTCCATTGAGAAGGACAGAAAAATTGCCGAGGAAGAACGCGACGAAGCCATTCTGCTGAATCTGGAAATGAAAAAACAGAAGGAGCAGTTCGAAAAGGAACGCGCTAAAATTGAGGAACAGAAGGCAAAGATCATCAGCAAAGCCAAAGAAGAAGCCCGGGATATGATCAAGGAGGCAAAGGAATTTGCAGACGAGGTTCAAAGAGAGCTGAAAGAGCTTGAAAAATATCAGAATACGGGAGACAGAAACAGAAAATACGAGGAGGTCAGGAAAAAGATCCGGGAGACCTCCGATCAATATAAAGAGAAGCTTGTAACAGCGGAAAACCCAAATCCCGTCAGAGCTGACGAACTGAAGATCGGCGACAGGGTGAAGGTGCTTAGTCTGGATCAGAAAGGCAATGTTCTGACACTGCCGGACGACAAGGACGAGCTGCAGGTACAGGTGGGACTGATGAAAATCTATGTGAACCTGGATAATATTACAAAGATCCAGGACGGAACCGGAAAGAAAGACAGCAAAACTTCCCGGTACGGCACTCTTTACCGCAGCAAGATGCAGAACATAACGACGAGCATCAATGTCAGAGGAAGTCTTTTGGACGATGCGGTGATGGATGTGGATAAATACCTGGATGATGCTTATATTGCAGGGCTTAAAGAGGTAACCATCATTCACGGCAGAGGCGAAGGAATCCTGCGGGAAGGTCTGCAGCTGATGCTGAAGAGCCACAAGCATGTTTCCAAGTTCCGGAAGGGCGCTTACAATGAGGGCGGAGATGGAGTAACGGTCGTTCAGCTGAAATAGCAGACCGACGGTCCTGCTCTCGAAAACCTTACAAATAGAGTGCTGGCGGGCTTACTCTCAAAAATCGGTCCATGTTAAGCGGATCGACTTAGTTATAAGAAAGATTATTGTAGAATACTTTTTTGAAAGGATATATAATATGTATTTAATCAGTGCGTGTTTGGCGGGGGTCAACTGCAAATACAACGGCGGCAACAATGAAAGCCAATGGGTGAAAGAGTTTATGAAGGATAAGGACTGCATGCTGGTCTGTCCGGAAGGACTTGGGCAGCTGCCTACGCCGCGGCCGCCGTCAGAATTCATCAATGGCAGGGCCATCGACAAGAATGGCAAGGACATTACGGACAATTTGATTTCCGGAGCGGAGAAGACGCTGGTGAAGGCGGAGAAAAGAGCTGCCGAGCTGGGTCAGACGATTGAACTTGCGATCCTGAAGGCCAACAGCCCATCCTGTGGCTGCGGCAAGATCTATGACGGCACCTTTTCAGGAGTACTGATCGACGGAGATGGCATCTTTGCGGAGATGCTGAAGGAAAAAGGAATTAGAGTCATAACCGAACAGCAGGAAGGAAACTGCCGGAAAGTATAAATTGAGTAATAAATCAACGAACAGGAGGATTGATTCATGATAAATTTTAAAGAAAAAATAGCCGCCGTTCTGGCAGAGGCAATCGAAGGTCTTGCAGCGGATGAAATCAGAGACATGCTTGAAATTCCGACGGACAGCAAAATGGGTGATTATGCCTTTCCTTGCTTCAAGCTGGCAAAGGTGCTGAGAAAGGCTCCGCCGATGATCGCACAGGGAATTGCGGAAAAGCTGCAGAATAATGACCTCTTTGAAAAGGTGGAAAATGTAAACGCATATGTGAATATGTTCCTCTCCAGAAAGCTTTTCAT
Organism: uncultured Oscillospiraceae bacterium; assembly: GCA_964612345.1. Lineage (GTDB taxonomy): Bacteria > Bacillota > Clostridia > Peptostreptococcales > Anaerovoracaceae > Anoxybacterium. The sequence goes on from CAZTEH010000012.1 coordinate 47,762, forward strand.
GCAGGAACTGGTATCCGCTGTAGCAGCGGATAAGGAACGTTATGGCAGCAGCACCATGGGACAGAACCGCAAGGTCATCGTTGAGTTTTCCTCGCCGAATATTGCAAAACCGTTCCACATCGGGCACATCCGAAGCACGGTAATTGGAAATTCTATTTATAAGATCTATGATTTCCTTGGCTATGATACGGTAAGGATCAATCACCTGGGCGACTATGGAACCCAGTTCGGAAAAATGATCGTTTCCTACCGAAGATGGGGCAACGAAGAAGATGTTACAAAAGAACCGATCAAAACGCTTCTCAGCTACTATGTAAAATTCCATGAGGAAGCGGAAAATGATCCTTCCCTAGAAGATGAAGCGAGAGATGTATTCACCAAGCTTGAAAACGGAGAACCGGAAGAGACCAGACTTTGGCAGTGGTTCCGTGAGGAGAGCCTGAAGGAATTCAACCGAGTCTATCAGATGCTGGGTATCGAGTTTGATTCCTTTGCGGGAGAAAGCTTTTACTCTGACAAGATGGAACGTGTTGTCAATCTGCTGAAGGATGCAAATCTTCTAAAGGAATCGGAGGGTGCGAATATCGTTGATCTGGAAGAGTACAACATGTCTCCGGCTTTGATCACAAAGAAGGATGGTTCGTCACTTTATATCACCAGAGATATTGCAGCCGCAGTTTATCGAAAAGAGCACTATGACTTCTACAAGAATTTATATATCGTAGCATCACAGCAAAATCTTCATTTTCAGCAGTGGATCAAGATCATCGAGCTGCTGGGATTTGAATGGGCAAAGGACTGTGTGCACATTCCGTTCGGTCTGGTAAGTCTTGAAGAGGGAACCATGTCAACAAGACACGGCAGAGTCGTATACCTGGAAGAGGTTCTGACAAGAGCGGTCAACCAGACAAAGGAAATCATTCTCGAGAAGAATGTCAATACGGATAATCTTGATATCACAGCAAAACAGGTTGGTATCGGAGCTGTTATTTTCCAGGAGCTTTCCAACAACAGAATCAAGGATTATGTGTTCGCCTGGGAAAAAGTACTGAATTTTGAAGGAGAAACCGGACCTTACGTACAATATACCCATGCAAGAGCGGCAAGTGTTCTGAGAAACAGCGGAGAAAGCACAAATCAGATAATCGCTGCAGCCGACAAAGCAAAGGCGGAATATATCACCAGCGACAGCGCGTACGAATTGGCGAAGCTGATTTATCGATTCCCGGATGCCATTTTGGAAGCCGGGGATAGGTATGAACCATCCATCGTCACACGGCATATCGTGAACATAGCGCAATGCTTCAATAAGTTTTATCATGACGAGCATGTTCTCGTCGCCAATGAAGAGGAGAAAAAAGCGAAGCTGCTTCTCGTCTATGCGGCGAAGCAGACCATTCAGAACGGTTTGAAACTGCTCGGAATGGAAGCACCGGAAAGGATGTAATTCAATGAGATATGAAGGCAGCGTTTACAGGCCGCCCAGCGAGGCCTACAGCCTCATCATACAGGTCACGATCGGGTGTGCCCATAACAAGTGTACCTTCTGCAGCATGTTTAAAGATAAGAGATTTCGAGTTCGAAATGTAAATGAGGTTCTGGAAGATCTTGATTCAGCCAGACAGCATTACAGAAGGGTCAACCGAATCTTTCTTGCAGACGGGGATGCTTTGGTTTTACAGAACAAGGATCTGCTTGTGATTCTGGAGCGTATTAAAAAGCTTTTCCCTGAGTGCGAAAGAGTGGGAATCTATGGTTCCCCTCAGGATGTTTTGAGAAAATCAAAGGAAGAACTGGAAGAGCTTTTAGAGCACGGAATTGGAATTATATACATCGGAGCCGAATCGGGAAGCGACAAGGTTCTGAAAGAGATCAATAAAGGAGCGACCAGAGCTGAAATCATCGAAGCGGTGAAATTAATTGAATCCGCGGGCATTCAGGCCTCTGTCACCTTTATTTCCGGATTGGCCGGAACGGATGGCTGGGAGGATCACGCCATCGAATCGGGAACGATGATCAGTGAGATGGAGCCGTCCTATGTGGGGCTGCTGACCTTGATCACCGAGCCTGGTGCAGAGCTTCATCGAGATATCCAGGAAGGACGCTTTCAGCTCCTGTCACCAATTGGGGTGCTGAAGGAAACCGAACTGCTTCTGGAAAACATCAACGTGACAAGACCTTGTGTCTTCCGCAGCAATCACGCTTCCAACTATGTATCCTTGAAAGGCGATCTTCCGCAGGATAAGGGAAGAATGCTGGTACAGCTTCGGACCGCAATGAACAATGCCGATATGCTGAAGGATGACAGATTCCGTATGTTGTAGCGGACGCAGCTCGCATGATATAAACTGGTTTGGAGATGTGTTATGAAGATTTTACTTACCACACTGAATTCCAAATATGTGCATTCCAATCTGGCATTAAAGTATCTTTATGCAAGCGCGGAAAAGAACAGTAATTCCATTGATATTCTGGAATTCACAATTAACAATGAAGAAGATTACATCTTTACGGAGCTTTTGCGAAAAAGCTATGACGTCATCTGCTTTTCCTGTTATATCTGGAATGTGGATAAGACCCTCTGCCTGGCTGAAAACCTCAAAAAGGCAAAGCCTGAGTTGAAAATTCTTCTCGGCGGTCCCGAGGTAAGCTTTGATGTGATCCCCTTTATGAGTCAGCATAAATTTATCGATTTTATCATATCGGGGGAAGGGGAAGCTCCTTTTTCCGAGCTGGCTGAGACCCTGATTGAGGACACGCAGGAATTTGAAAAGATCAGAGGCCTGACTTACCGAATGGGCGGCAAGATCTATGTGAATCCGCAGGCCCCGCCATTGCACTTTGAATCGGTTCCATTCCCGTACCTGAGTCTGGTATGCGAAGAGGATAAAGTCATGTATTACGAATCCTCCAGAGGCTGCCCGTTCCAATGCAGCTACTGCCTCTCTTCCTTGGATCGCAAGGTGAGAACCCTGTCCATGGAGCGAGTAAAATCTGACCTAAGCTACTTTATTTATAAACGGGTCAAGCAGGTAAAGTTTATAGACAGGACCTTCAACTGGGAGAAAAAGAGATGCTTTGATATTATGAAGTATCTCATCGTCAGCGATAATGGCTTCACAAATTTCCATTTCGAGCTCTGCGGCGACCTCCTTGACGAGGAACTGCTGCAATTGCTCAGCACAGCAAGGCCCGGCCTGTTTCAATTTGAAATCGGAGTGCAGTCCACCAACGAAAGCGCACTCCGAGCCTGCAACCGGAAATCTGACTTTGACATGCTTGCAGAGAATGTTCAGCGCCTGATCGTATTGGACAATATCCATATCCATCTCGACTTGATCGCGGGCCTTCCTCATGAGGATTATCCATCCTTCCGAAAGTCCTTTAATGAAGTGTATTCCTTAAAGGGACACCAGCTTCAGCTGGGATTTCTCAAGCTGATCAAGGGTGCGCCCATTCGAGAACAGGTGGAAGAGCATGAGTATGTATATCGGGGACAAGCTCCTTATGAGATCATTTCCAGCAAATACATATCCGCGTTGGCGTTGATCCGGCTGAAGAAGATCGAAAATGTTCTGGACTTATATTATAATCGAGGCGGCTTTCATCGGACCCTTGATTTTGCCGTTGAAACTCTGACGGAAACGCCATTTGACTTCTATGAGGAATTGGCCGACTATTTCTACTTAAAAGGGTTTCAACATAAGTCTCACAAGAAGGAAGACTTATATCGTATATTTTTACTGTATGCCGGTTGGAAAGAAAGATTTACACCGAATATGAAAGATAAAATCAAAGAACTGCTCATTCTGGACATGAGAGACACCCTGAATCCAGAGGCAATTAAAAAATTTGAGAGAAAGGGATGGGAAATCCTGTAGGTGAAAAGATGGTACAATTACTGAAGAAAAAAGAAGAAAAGGTTGAAATGCCACCGAAAAAACCAGAAGAGTATGATATCAAGGAACGCCCTGACAGAGTCGGGAAATATTTTAAGAAATACACAAAGAATTTTGTGTTTGATGAATTCAGTGAAGACTTCGTAAAAAAAATGGGGTTTGATTTTATGAAGGGAGTTCCGATTCCGCTCAGAAAGCAGGATCTGGAAAGCTTTAAAGGCGGCGAAGGACTTAAAATGAACTTTATCGCCGAGAATATCGCCTGGATCATGGGTATCGATCCTAAGTTTGTACACATAGATAAATATCTTGAGTTCATGAAGCGGTTCTCTAACAATAAAATAATAAACGGGTTGGTCAAGGAAGGCAGAGATTCAGCGGAAGAAAAGGACTATGACAATGCGGCGATACATTTCCGAGCGGCTCTCTGCATCAATCCCACAAATATTCATGCCATGTACAGCTATGCAAGAGTCTGCAGGGAGCTTTATCTGGCCAGCAATAATGAAGAATATGTCGGACGTTTTAAAGCGGAAGCGATGGAATTCTTTGAGCTGCTGACAATATTTCACCCGAGATACGGATTGGGATATTACTATCTCGGTTACTGCTACTTAAACATGGGCTTATACATCAAAGCAAAACTCACATGGGAACAATTCTTAAAGAAATCCAATAATTTGAAGGATAGCAAGGAAGTAAAAAGCAGACTGCAACAGCTGGAGCAGCCGGTCAAGATTGAAGAAGGCTGTAATGCAGTAATATCCGGCAGATATGAGTTGGGCATCGATCTGCTTGAGCCGTATCTGAACACAAAATTTAAAGACTGGTGGCCAATGTCCTATTACCTTGGAGTTGCATACCTGAAAACAGGAAACGAAAAAGAAGCGGTAGTCTGCTTCAAGAGGGTGCTGGGAATCAATCCTTCCCATGTGGAATCCATGGACGAACTGGCCGAAATCTATGCGGAAAGCAAAGAGAAAGAAAACGAAATAAAATATAGAAAGAAAGCAGAACTGATCCGGTCCGGCGGACACAAGGAAAAAAAGGGAGAATAAAAAATGAAACAACTGATGACAGGGAATGAAGCCGTAGCCCGTGGTGCTTATGAGGCGGGTCTGACCTTTGCCTCGGCTTATCCGGGGACTCCGAGCACGGAAATTCTTGAAAATGTAGTTCAATATAAAAAAGATATCTACTGTGAGTGGGCGCCCAACGAAAAGGTGGCGCTGGAAGCTGCGATCGGAGCATCCATTGCAGGAGCACGTTCTATGGCTGCTATGAAGCATGTAGGCGTCAATGTGGCTGCTGACCCGCTGTTTACCTTTGCCTATACGGGCGTTACCGGTGGCTGCGTTGTGGTTTCGGCAGACGATCCGGGAATGCATAGCTCGCAGAACGAGCAGGACAATCGTAATTACGCCACGGCGGCACGCGTTTTGATGCTGGAGCCGTCCAACAGCCAGGAGGCAAAAGACTTTATGAAGCTTGGCCTGGAACTCAGTGAAAAGTTCGATACCCCGGTAATGCTTCGCATGACCACAAGAGTGTGCCACAGCAAGAGTCTGGTTGAACTTTCGGATCGGGTTGAAAAACCTTTGATCCCTTATGAAAAGAAAATCGCGAAATATGTTGCGACTCCAGCCAACGGTAAAGTGCTCAGAAAGCAATTGATCGGCCGTATAAAAAACATGGAGGAGTATTCCAATACCGCTGCCATCAACGAAGCGGAGTATAACGATACGAAAGTCGGTGTCATCAGTGCCGGCGTAGCGTATCAGTATGCAAGAGAGGTCTTCGGCGAAGACGCTTCTTACCTGAAGCTTGGGATGACCTTCCCGATGCCTATGGATAAGGTGAAGGAATTTGCTTCAAAGGTAGAGAAGCTTTACGTCATCGAAGAGATGGATCCATACATGGAAAACCATCTTAAGATGGCCGGAATTCCTTGCATCGGTAAAGAGATCATTCCCGAAATGGATGAACTGAATACCGATATCGTTCGAAATGCCGTTTTCGGCATTTCAGCAGAGACGATGAAGGCCGAGAAGGAGGCCGTGGTAAGACCACCGTCACTCTGCGCAGGATGTCCGCACAGAGGCTTCTTCTATGCCCTGAGAAAGAAGAAAAACATCATCATAACCGGAGATATCGGTTGTTATACTCTGGGCTCTGCTGCACCGCTATCCGCCATGGATACCTGCATCTGTATGGGTGCAAGCATCAGTTCCGGTCATGGAGCGGCTATGGCTCTGAAAAAGGGCGGTTCGGATTTAAAAGTTGTATCTGTGATTGGAGACTCGACCTTCTTCCATACCGGAATCAACAGTCTGATGGATGTCGTTTATAATAAGGGAAATAACGTTACGGTCATCCTTGATAATCGTATTACTGGCATGACAGGGCACCAGCAGAACCCGGGAACCGGCTTTACCCTCATGGGTGAGCCGACCACTGAAGTGGATATTCCTATGCTCTGCAAAGCGATCGGTGTGAAAGGGGATAATATTTATATCATCAATCCTCTTGATTTACAATTGACGGAAGACGTTCTGACGGATGCCCTGTCCAAGGACGAGCCGACTGTTATAATAGCGAAGTGGCCTTGCATTCTTAAAAAATTCAGCGACAAGGATAAGGAAGATTTTGATCTCAGACCAAAACGATGTGAAATCGATCAGGAGAAATGCAGGAAGTGCAAGACTTGTGTCAAGACAGGCTGCCCTGCCATCACTTCAGGAGATCAGATCACCATTAATCCAGATACCTGCACCGGTTGTTCCATCTGCAGGCAGGTTTGTCCGTTTGATGCAATCAAGGAGGTGGAGTAAATGAGTGAAGTAAGAAATATCCTCCTCGTCGGCGTTGGAGGTCAAGGAACAATTTTGGCGAGCAAGATTTTATCAGAGGGACTTGCCCAGGCCGGCTATGATGTTAAGATGTCGGAAATCCACGGAATGTCCCAAAGAGGAGGAAATGTAAGCACACAGATCCGCTTCGGCGAAAAAGTATATTCCCCCATCGTCGGCAAGGGCGAGGCTGACGTGATCGTGGCGTTTGAGAAAATGGAAGCGCTGCGTTGGATCGAATACCTGAAAAAGGGCGGAAAGATGGTAATCAATGATTTTGAGATCCCATCCGTGCCGATTCAGCAGGGCGTCGCAAAATATCCCGAAGGGATTCTGGATGAGCTGGTACATAAAGCGAAGGTATCGGTTTTCAAGGCAGGAGAGATCGCAGCTCAGCTGGGAAACTCCAAGACCATGAATGTCGTGCTTCTGGGTGCGCTTATCAAGGCCATGGACATTCCCGGTATCGACTGGGAAGAAGTCATTAAGTCCAATGTAAAGAAGGGCTTTGAAGAAATCAATATCAAGGCTTTTCGTGCAGGTGCGGAGCAGGTATAATTTAACATTGTCCGAATGGCAGGAAATACGATAAATAAATGCGATTCGGCCATAATAACGATGCGACACGCATCGTTGTAATGCGCAGATGTAAGAAAATTTTCTACAGTCGAAAATTTTCTACGAAAGCATAATAGTTCTTGACATCGCTATTTGATTTGAGGTATAATAAATCTTGTCGTCAGCAATGACGGATTGGTATTCCAAGGTAGCTCAATGGTGGAGCACTCGGCTGTTAACCGATAGGTTGTGGGTTCGAGCCCCACCCTTGGAGCCAACAGTGCCGGAGTGGCGGAATTGGCAGACGCACAGGACTTAAAATCCTGCGATCTTTACCGATCGTACCGGTTCGACCCCGGTCTCCGGCACCAAACAATTTAATATATCGCACAATAAAAAGTAGCAAACGCTGCTATGGATGACGCGGGGTGGAGCAGCTGGTAGCTCGTTGGGCTCATAACCCAAAGGTCCAAGGTTCAAATCCTTGCCCCGCAACCACAAAAATTATGATAGGCTTATAGCCTATCTTTTTTTATGCCTATCATAATTTTTGTTGAACTTAGAAGGGGTGAGGATTTGAACCTGAACAGGCGTCCGCCGTGAAGAAAACAGTCGCGGACTGTTTTTAGGCGGGCGGTCCAAGCCTGTCGCACAGGCGCTGGGCGGCAGATGTGCTTCTTTTCGATCTTGAAAAGCACAGATGCGAAATCCTTGCCCCGCAACTATTTATTATACATGGTCAATTGAATATGTATCTAATATTTAATAATATAGTTTTACTACTTCTGTGTTTTTAAGTAAAATATGGTATAATCATTATAATAAGTGTCAAATTTTATCAACTATTGAAGAATACTCAGTTATTTGCTTGTAAGAGGTAAAAAATGTATTGCAAATCTCAAATTGATAAAGATAATTTTAAATGGTTTGAAAATGATGGGACAGTAAGATCACTGAAATCTGTTAATTTATTATTAGGGCAGTTAAGAGGATTAAATCCTTGCAGGATAGATTTTAAATATCCTATTACTGCAATTGCAGGGCGAAATGGAGCAGGTAAATCGACAATACTAGCAATGGCATGTTGTGCTTATCACAATGATGATAATGCATATTTACCAGCAGATCATAACAAAACGTACTATACATTTAGCGACTTCTTTATTCAAACATTGGATGAAGATAAAGTTGGTGGGATTGAAATTTCTTATCGCTTTTTAGTTCTTGTCAAAAAAATTGGAATCAAAGATAAAATACCCAAACTCCGAACACAAATTAGAAAAAAAAAGCAAGGAGGAAAATGGAATCACTATAACTTACGTTATAATAGAAATGTTGCATTCTTTGGGATACAACGTATTGTTCCACCGAGTGAAAGAAAAACAGAAAGATCCTATTCATATAGATTCAAGTCCACAATGCTTGATGAAAAAACAAAGAAACGTATTTTAGAAATTGCAAGCCGAATACTGGGGAAAAGATATTTGTCACTCGATTTACGAACAGTTAATAAGCGTAGATTATTTGTTGTTGATAGACATAAAAAACATTATTCGGGATTTAATATGGGGGCCGGCGAAAACGCAATTTTTTCAGTATTGATTGAGTTGTTTACTGCAGGTTTTGGTTCTTTATTAGTAATTGATGAAATTGAGCTTGGACTACATGAAGAAGCACAGAAAAGATTTATCGATGAACTAAAAATTACTTGTAAAGAATTACACTGTCAAATAATATGCTCAACTCATTCAGCAGCAATATTAGAATCTTTACCATTAGAAGCACGCGTTTTCATTGAATCCTATGAAGATAAAACAAATATTATTCCAGATGTTACTTCGAATTATGCGATGGGCAAGCTAACTGGAAAAGGTGGAGAAGAATTAATGGTTTATGTGGAGGATGAAGTGGCATCTTCAATTGTAATGAATTCCTTGCCTTTATCTGTAAGAGAAAGAATTAGTATTCTGCCAATAGGTTCAGATCAAGCTGTTTTACAACACTTGGCTTCGAAATATAAAGAATCTCAATCGAATTGCATTGCATTTTTAGATGGTGATAAAAGGGATAATAACCAATCGGCAATACGCCAATTTAAGAAAAATTTAGAAGATAGATATAGATGTAGTGAAAATGAATTAAATGAATGGATTACTAGCAGGCTTAAATATCTGCCAGGAGAAAAATGGCCAGAGTATTGGTTGCTTAGCAATACAAGTGAATGCGTAGTTGACTCATTATCAAAAATATGGAGAGTTGATAAAGATGAGCTTGTTGATATCTTAGATAAAGCAATTTTAGCAGGCAAACATAATGAATTTTATACGCTTTCCCTGTTAGTACGGCAGAGCATAGAGCAAATTAAAGTAGATGTTATAAGAGAATTAGTTGAAGAAATTAGCGTTGAATTTGAATATATAGAAGAAAACATATTAGAATTACTAAATTATAAATAGTCGTTAATACCTATATGCCAAATCCCTTAGCTGCTATACATATTTTATGGGTGACAGTGCTTAAATAATCAAAGCAAATTAATAAAATATCTAAGGGGATCTAGATGCGCAATATCAAATGAAATGACAGTAGATTTGTTAAATGGAGGAGTATTATGAAACCGTTTGCAAATGAACGCCTACAACAAATTTTCCGTAAATCATCTCGAAGAAGTAACTTAATAGGCACAAATGAAGGCATAACTATAGAATACAAACAGTCTTTTGGCTGGGCGAGTATAAGTGAGTATTTTAAAGCTATGGCCTCGTTTGCAAATAGAGATGGCGGATACATTATTTTTGGTGTTAAAGACAAGCCTCATGAACTCCTGGGACTACAAGGAGAAGCATTAGTGCGCTTTCAAAGTATTGATAATCAAGAATGGAGTACAAACATAAGAGAGCATTTTTCCCCAGAGATAATATGGGATAAAAGAATATATGTGAATGAAGGCAGGACATACGGAATTATTTACACCTTTGAATCTAGTAATAAGCCAGTCATATGCAAGAAGAGCGCAAATGAATTACGGAAGTCTTCGATATACTATAGGTATAACTCTCAAAACTCTGAAATTGATTATCCGGAATTACATTCGATAATTGAAAATGAGAAAGAAAAAATTCATCAACAGTGGATGAAAATGGTGAGACAAATTGGCGATTCTGGAATAACAAAGACTGCATTATTGGATTTAAAGTCAGGAAAATTGTCAAGCTCAAATAATACATTATATATTGATGAAGAGTTGATTGACGAAATATCATTCGTTAAAGAGGGAACTTTTGTAGAAACAGGTGGTAATCCAGCGCTTGTAATAAAAGGACAAGTTCAAACAATTGTCGGTGCGCAAAGAGTTATCATTGAAAAAGAAAGAAGTAAGGCAATTAATCCGGACGATATTATAAGATCATTTATTAGACAAGATAATATTGATGCACCTAAAGAGTATATAAAACAAATTTGCTATCAAACTACCGGTAATTATCCTATATATTATTTTATTTATAAAGCAGGCATTGATATTAAGCAAACATTAGAATTACTTAATGAAGTACCATTTAATTCTCAAGCTAAACAATTGCTGCAGAAAAGATTGATTAATCAAATAACCAAGAATTTTCCTAATGTAGATTCAAATTCTCAAGCTGCTTTTCAGAGAAGAATGTATTTGAATAATATATTGGAAGAAGTATTAGAGATTCCAGAGGATTGTATGGAGCTAAAATATTGTATTTTAGCGTTCAGATCATTAACAAGAGACCAGATAAAAGAACATAAAAACTATATATTAAATTCTCTTTATTTACTATATACAGACTACTTTTATAAACCAGAGTATGATCCTGTTGTTAAACCCGAAATAAGATATGCTATATGTTGGATTGATGAAGCTTTATTTATGAACGAAATACAAATAAATCTTTGATTAATTTATTTTATATAACGTCATGTATTAGTCGAATTTGTATAAAGGTGGTGAAATACATAGTGTATGGCGAATACGGCCTCAGACGAGCTCAGTTAAGAGGATATATGTTTGAAATAGTAATTTCAAAAACTGCTAAAGCGTAATGGTTTTGGTATTGTTGAGCCCCCTTCAGAACCGCAAAAAATAAGAGAAACAAGATCTGGATTCATAGAAATAAAAGGTCGGGGATGTTGGCATCAAATTGATTGCCCATGTGATTATAATAGATTGATTCCATTTATATATCCTATTCGGATGCTAGGTGAAACAAAGTTTCGGGCTACTCCGATTTCAAAAAAAGATATGAGAGAATTTATTGGGATAATAAAAGATATTCAGGAGAATTATTTTACTATTGATGAATTAAATGCTGATATGTTACAGGCTCGCAGGACAGAGATAGGAGTATTTTTTTCGGCAAATGGATTTGATACTGAGTCAGAAAAACTTGCATATGCCCATGGTATTAAAACAATATCGTACGAGAATAACCCGATAATCAAGGAAATTGGATATTATATTACTCAATTAGAGATGAACTTTATTTCAGTACGGGTTATTAGAGAGGGGTACTTTAATGAATTCAAACGACTTTTTAGTGAGGTTATTGATATAGACGCGGATTTTCCTTATTATGATTTTGATGCTAGATTTCAACCAGCAGATGGATACGAATACATTATTCAAAATATTGCAAGAATTCTGTATGAGATTCGAAGTAGTTTCATTGGTACGACTAGTACTGGAGTTTTTTGCATTTTCTTAGTATAAATCCGTTTCCGCAGCAATTATTTGAACATTCCGACATTGGACAATGTGAAGTATATTTTCAAAGAAGCGAATTTGGCGATCGAAGTTTTTACTTAACAATCAGTGGCGATCCCAGAAATGGAAAGTTTTATTTTTCACCTCCCTTATCATTAGATCAAGCTGCTATTTTTGGCGGAGAAACTGTTTTAAATGAGAAAGAAAGAGTCTTTCAGACTGTAAATGTGAGCATTAAATTAAATAATGAATGGCTAGATGAGGCAAGGCGTTTGCATAGATAATTTAAATTAAATAATTATTGTTCTATATTATTACGAAGAAGATTCTGTAGGTAATTGGCATCACTAGTAATATTGGCTAAAGTGCTTTTTTCTTATTAAATAAAAACTGAGGTGGATAACCACCTCAGTTTGTCTCGATATCTTAATCTACCCGAACGCGCTTATCAGGGACAACAGCAAGTGTTAATCCTAATGGCCTTAATAACCTTAAAACCGTTGTAATCTGAGGATCCGTATTACCCTTCTCAATTCTTGCAATTACCGGCTGCCTAACTCCACTTAACTCTTCAAGAGCCCTTTGCGTTAGTTCTTTGCTTTGTCGGGCTTCTAAAATCTTACCTGCAATCTGTACTCTTAAATCAATTACAGCTAATTCTTCAGGAGATAGAGAAGTAAGCTGCTTTTCTATATCATTCCAATTCTTACCCATTTCGTTCACTCCTTCCAAAGCAATTATAACCACCTCTATATATAATATACTAATTAGTTATCAACGTGTCAATACTAATTCGTTATCAAAACAAATTAAATTAATGCTAATATTAATAATATTGTATTGACAATTGCAAAAAATTGCATAAAATTAAGTTAAATACGGTAAATTGCAAAATATTGCAAATAGGAGTAGAGATGGTTTGGAATAAAATTGATGAAATAATTGAAGATGTAAAACCTATCTTGAAAGCCATACCAGATGCCATATGCATTATGGTGTAGTTGATTCCTTCGTTTGTCCACGAACTGCTCACGACATTTGCCGAAATCT
>CAZTEH010000013.1:0-60070 GCA_964612345.1 uncultured Oscillospiraceae bacterium
AAGATTGTTCTTTCAGGTAGTAATACAATTCCGGAATCATCCGCTGTGTATGCATTTGGATCCAAGACTGTGTTTGGAAGAACTTCAACTTCACCAACGGTAGGAATATCGATTGTGTCGCCAACTACGAAAGTGTTACCGGCAGCAAGCCAGTAAGCAAGATAAGCACCCATTGCGCCTTGAACTTTACAATCCCAAAGTCCAAATACCGGAACAGTACCGCTCTTGCAGAAATCTCTCATTCCATTTGGAGTAGCAAAACCTGTGATGATAACTTTACCTGCTACGCCAAGGTTTTCAGCGGCCTGAGCCTGACCTGGAAGTGCAGTGGAGTCATTGCAGATAATTGCATCGATATCTGGGTTTGTCTTCAAAATGGATTCACCAACGGAAACAGCTTTTTCAGCATCCTGATCACTGTAGTAATTGTCTGGTGCTACATTAACCCAACCAGGATAGGTTGCTTTAATGTACGCTTCTCCGGCAACCTGCCATGAATTCTGGTCAGTTACAGTTGCAGAAGAATAATGCCAAGCATATTTTGCATCTGCTTTCTGCTCATCGGTCATCTGCATTGCAGCCATTTCAACCAGCATTTCTCCGAGCTGATCAGGAGTACCCTGTGCTACATGGAGGGAACGCATGTCGTTTTGTACGTCGGAATCCCAGCATACAATTTTAACTCCAGCTTCTTTGGCAGCCTTAAGTGCATTGTTCAGACCATCCGGAGTAACAGAAGAAATTGCTATCGCATTGAATCCCTGCTGTACCGCTGAGTTGATTACCTGAACTTGATTTGCAACGGAAGCTTCAGGGTTTCCAGTGTAAACAGCCTCGAAGCCTACTTCTTCAGCAATTGCCTGTGCACCCAGGTTTGCAGACTCAAAGAATGAATTTCCTGTTAATTTAGGGACGAATGCAACAGAGATATCCGCAGGATCTACTGCTGTGCCTTCTTCTGGAACCTCTTCAGCGCCTCCACCACAACCGAACATGGTAAACACCATCATGAGAGCAAGAAGTACTACTAAAAATTTTCGCATTAAAATCTCTCCTTTCAATTCTTTCTCCTCTATAATTTTTTATTAAATACTATCAGGTGATAATATTAATAACTTTGGAACAATTTCCCTATGCAGCCTTCTGTTTTCTGGCTGCAAGGGACGGCCGTTTCATATACAAGCTGGCTCCTCTTGCCGCCACCGCAACAATCAGCAGAAGTCCTACGGGAATATCAAGATATTGGGTACTTACACCGGCCATCTGAAGTCCAAAACGCAGAAGTCCGATTACGATGGCTGCCAAGGCGGTTCCAACGATGCTGCCTCTGCCTCCGGTAATTGCGGTACCGCCAAGTACCACTGCGGTAACAATGGGCATGGTAAGCTCATTTCCAAGGTCTGCCCGGCAGGAACCGAGATAACTGGTCAGTACGACACCTGCAACCGAGGCGGAAAGTCCAGACAAGATATAGGTGAACATGGATACGAATCGGTAATTGATTCCGGAAAAGCTTGCCGCATTTGGATTGACTCCTACCAGAAAGACGTATCTTCCGTAACGGCTTTGATGAAGCAGTACATAGGCAATGACAACCAGAATCAGAAATATGATAAACGGATTCGGAATAAATCCGAAAACTTTTCCCCCTGCAATCTGTATAAATGCCTGCGGGAAGCCGCTGATCCCTTCATAAGAACTGGATACCGACAGAGTGGATAATACCACCGCAAGACCCGAATAAAGGAACATACCCCCTAAGGTAACAACCATAGCCTGAACTCCTACATAGGATACCAGGAAGCCGTTCAACGCTCCGCATAGTACGCCTGTGAAAAGGCAGAGGACAACTGCGACCCAGATGTTCATCCCCGCATCCTGCCAAAGCAGTCCCAGAACCATGGAGGTCAAACCTACAATAGCGCCTCCCGAGATATCGATACCTCCGGTAATCATAACGATGGTTCCAAACAAAGCGATAATGCAAATGCTGATATAGTCATTGATACTGCCCAAAAGCACCGGTATCTTCAGGAATCGAGGATTCAATGATCCAAAGATGATGATTTCCAGTACCAGTATCAAAATTAACGCCATTTCCCATCGAAGAATCAGCTTTTTCCAATTAAAATTCCCCAGAGGTCTCATCGGTCCTCACCTCCCATTTCTTCATAGGCTTTTTGCGATTTCAAATCCCTTGCAGCCAGGCGCTCTCTTCGTGCTTTTTCCTTAAAATGCTTCTGGATCAAGGCATCGGCTACGACGATGATAATGAGCAGGATTCCGGTGATCGTATCATCCCAGTTGGAAGAAAATTGGAGAAAAACCAGAATTCTGCTGATGGATGACATGATGACCGCACCAAACATAGCGCCGATTACGGACCCAACACCGCCGGTCAAGCTGACACCGCCGAGCACACAGGCTGCAATGGCTTTCATTTCATAACCGTTGCCTGCAGTCGGAGTTACAAAGCCGATTTTACTAGCGAATATAATGCCGGCAAGAGCGGCAAATACCCCGCATAAAACAAAGGCCAGAATTCGCGCTTTATCTACGGGAATTCCGATTAAGGTTGCGCCGCCCATATTATCGCCGATGGCGGCAAAATATTTCCCGTTTTTTGCTCTATTTAAATATAGATATACAGCAATTACGATCAGAACCGTAATAAGAAGGAACAGATTTACAAAGCCAGCCAGAGTGATCTGTCCATAGCTTTTGAAAACAGCCGGCAGATTTTCTACCCATTTCCCTTCCGTATATACATAGATGGAACCTCTTACTACTCCGTTTACTCCCAATGTCATGATGATCGCCGGAATTCGAAGCTTTGTAACACCAAGCCCGTTGACCAGGCCGATTACCGCGCCGATCATCAAGGCTGTAACCGATGCGGAGAACAAGGAGCTGCCATCCCTGATCATTGTCGCACAGACTGCGGCGGTCAATCCCAAGGTGGCTCCTACCGAGACGTCGATGTCGCCGGTAGTGATTACGAAGGATACCCCAATGGCAAGCAATATGTAAATTACGCTTCCATTTAAGCATAGCAGGATATTATCAGGTGCTAAAAAGTTTGGATTTACAATGCCTGTACCCAGAAACAGCACGACTAGGAAAGCGATTGTAAAGAGTTCTCTTGTCTGCGTTATCGACTGAACGATCCTATTCATGCTGTCACCTCCTCCTTATATACACCGAAGGAAGCTGCCATCAAATTGTCCACTGTGATGCGGTCTCCTTTGAACGTATGATTGATACGTCCTTGATACATGGTTGCAACACGGTCCGAAAGTTCCACAACTTCTTCTATATCGGATGAGATCAATACCACTGCCACACCCTGCTCTTTTAATTGATTGATAATGCGATAAACATCGCCTCTGGCACCGGCATCAATTCCTCTCGTCGGTTCATCGAGGATAACAACTTTCGGATTGGCCGCCAGAGCCTTGGCCAGTACCACCTTCTGCTGATTTCCGCCGGATAACGAAGCGGTGATTTGATCCCGTCCCGTTACCTTTATTCTAAAATCACGTATGTATTCATCGGTTAATTGATTGGCTTTCTTTCTGTCCACAAAATATTTATTAAGATGTCCCAGCACACCGGAAGTTATATTGGCTTCTACATCGCTGATGGAATAAATTCCGTTCAAATGCCTGTCTTCCGGAACATAGGTCAAACCTTTTTCGATAATCGTACTGCACTTTTTGCCTGTGATATCCTCACCGTCCAGATAGGCTTTCCCGTTCTTTACGACGTCTTTGCCGAAAACGGTTACTGCAAATTCTGTACGTCCTGCACCTACAACTCCGGCCAAACCGAGAATCTCGCCAGGATAAACCTCCAGGTTGATATTGGTGAATCCGTATCCGCTGAAATTCTTTACTTCCAACAAAGGTTTCACCACCGAGCAGTCAATGTCAGCGCATACCTTTTCTTTTTTTGCTGCTCTCTCATAATTGGGCGGCAACAGACCTTGAATGAGCATTTCCTGATTGAACTGACCGACGGGTCCTTCCATCGTGATCTGACCGTCTCTGAGAATAACAACTCTTGTTGCAATATCAAATACTTCTGTGAGTCGGTGCGTGATATAGAAAATACTGATGCCATTGCTATGTAAATCAGTTATGATGCGGAATAATGATTCGATTTCATGGAAGGTCAAAGCCGATGTCGGTTCATCCAGAATCAATATCTTTGAGTTTCGCAGCAGTCCTCTCAAGATTTCAACCAATTGCTGTTCTGCGATGGATAGGCTCTCCGCCTTGCGATCCAGCTTCAGATCCCATCCCAGATTTTCGATAAGAGCTAACAAGCGAACATGAAGATCGCCTCTCTTCTCTTTAAATCCCAAAACGATGTTTTCCTCCACCGTCATGTTGGGAAACAGCATCGGTTCCTGAGGAACCAGATAAATGCCGTTGGCGAGAGCAGCAGAAGGATGGGAAAGATTGACCTTCTTTCCGTCGATGCATATTTCTCCTGCGTCCGGCTGGTAAATACCCATCAGAATCTTCATCAAAGTACTTTTCCCTGCACCGTTGCCTCCAATCAGCGCTACGACATCTCCCTCGAACACATCGAGGTTTATTTCCCGCAGCACGACGTTAGAAGCAAATGATTTGCAGATTCCCTTTATACTGATGGCGGGAACCTGTATTCCGTCGTTGTTGCTTGAACCCATAAATGAATCCTCCATATACTAGCTCGCCCAATTTGTGAAACAAATTGTCGGCGAACTTATGCATGAAAATCACAAATCTCTGATTTGTTGATTTTAACTGCGAACTAAGACTCAGTGAGTCAATTGATCATCGGATAAAATCTGACCAGCGGTTACATAAGTTGTTAATTTAATATTTTGTTTCATCATAATGCTTTTTGTTCCTCTTGTCAACATTTGTTGCAGAAAATTTATTTTTATGTTTTCCTTATTCGAATAAAAAAATGGGTACATATTAATGGTAGGATCACGGCGCAAACGTCTTATTTTATAGCAGAATTACTGATATATAGCCGATATTCAATCGTTTCCCGCAATAAAATAAAGGTGTTGACAGTATTTTCTTTTCGCTATATAATTAATTTAAATTGAAACATTTTATTATTATTAAAACATTTGTATCACATTCCTTTTATAAAGGAAGGCGAAAATAGGAGATATAATATGAGCATGGACTACGAACACTCTTTAATGATCAAGGCTGTCTGGTGTTACTATATAGAAAATATGACTCAACAAGCCATCGCAGATCAATTAGGGATTTCCCGTATGCGTGTCATTAAGCTTCTGGAAAAAGGCCGGGCGAAAAAGCTGATCCAATTTAAAATCAGAGCCGATGCTTATCAGCAGACCGAAATTACCAATCAGCTGCAGAAACGCTATTCGTTGAAAGAAATCGTTCTGGTTCCTTCCATTTCCAATAATATAAATGAGACGGTAGCTCGCGCTGCAGCCATGTATCTCAGTGATCACATTGCAGACGGCGCCTTTATCAATGTAGGTTTTGGAGACACCATGTCCCGCACCTTGCGCAATCTGGAGCTGCCGGAGGAATCAACGGTATCTTTTGTCTCTCTGACCGGAGGAGTAAAGCATTATAACATTCCTTCCCACAGCGACGTTTCCAGTGCAACCTGCTATATCGTTCCCGCGCCATTTATCGCATCGACAGCTGAGATGGCTTCCGCCATAAGGGAAGAGCCTTCCGTTAAGGACGTTCTGAATCTATCCAGTCTCGCGAGTTATACAATCGTAGGAGTCGGCGGAGTTACCGAGAAAGCGACCGTAGTGAAAGAAGGAAATATGACAGCCAATGATTTGCTGAGGCTTCAGGCCGAAAGTGCAGTAGGTGATATTCTTGGTTACTTTGTAGATAAAGACGGCCAGGTCTTGAAGGGCTCCATCAACGAGAGACTGATCAGTACGCCGCCGGATGTTTTGTCTACATTCCCGAATGTCATAGCAGTTGCAGGCGGAATCGAAAAAGCACAGGCGATTGACGCTGTTTTAAAAACAGGCTGCATCAATATATTGATCACCGATGAAGAAACCGCAAAAGCTGTTTTAGAAATATAAAGAGGAAGGAGGGATCATATGGCTCAATATTTAATGGCAATTGATGCCGGTACCGGCAGTGTGCGGGCAGTAATTTTTGATATTGAAGGCAATCAGATCTGTGTATCTCAGCAGGAATGGGAGCATAAAGAGGATTCCAGATATCCCGGTTCCATGGATTTTGACTGGATGCAAAACTGGGATCTCGCCATTCAATGCATTCACCAGGTTTTAAACGAAAGCGGAATTGATCCTGCTGAGATCGCGGGAATCGCAACCACAAGCATGCGGGAAGGCATTGTCCTCTATGATAAGGACGGAAAAGAAATTTGGGCCTGCGCCAACGTGGACGCCCGTTCAACCAATGAAGTAATCGAATTAAAGAAGATATCCGAGACTCTGGAAAAAGAAATTTACATACCTTCCGGCCAAACCTTTGCCCTGGGAGCTCTTCCGAGAATCCTGTGGGTTAAGAATCATCTGCCGGATCTTTACGATAAGACAACAACGGTGACCATGTTTAACGACTGGCTCATCGCCAAATTGACCGGTCTGCTGACTTCAGAGCCTTCCAACGGCTGCACAACGGGAATCTTTGATCTTTCCAAAAGAGCATGGCTGCCGGAAATCTCTGGAAAATGCGGATTGAAGACAGATATCTTCCCTCCCGTTTATGAAAGCGGAACGGTCGTAGGAAATGTCTCGGCGGCCTGTGCGGCTGCGACAGGGCTGGCGAAGGGCACTCCGGTAGTTACCGGCGGCGGCGACGCACAGCTGGGGTGTATCGGGGTTGGTCTGGTAGAATCAAATCAAGGAGCAATATTCGGCGGAAGCTTCTGGCAATATGAATTTAATACAGACGAAGCAAAAACTGATCCTGATTGCCGCGTACGCGTAAACTGTCACGCGGTTCCCGGATTATGGCAATATGAAGCAATTGCATTCTTCCCGGGTTTAGTCATGAGATGGTATCGGGATGCATTCTGTCAGGCAGAAAAGTTCGAAGCTGAAAAAACCGGTCAGGATCCATACAATATAATGAATGTTGAAGCGGCTAAGATTCCTCCGGGCTGTTACGGTATGATGTGCACCTTCTCGGATGTTATGAATTTCATCCAATGGAAGCATGCAGCGCCATCCTTTATAAATTTTTCGTTAAATCCCGAAAAGTTCAATAAATACACCTTTTATCGTGCACTGATGGAAAATGCGGCACTCGTAACAAAAGGCAACATGGATATGGTTTATGAAATAACCGGGAAGCGTCCCGAGCAGGTCATCTTTGCAAACGGAGCTTCCAAAAGTCCGATCTGGTGCCAGATTCTCTCCGATGTGCTGGGAATACCCGTGAAGGTTCCAAAGGTCAAGGAAGCGACAGCACTTGGAGCAGCCATTACAGCCGGAATCGGCGTTGGGATCTATCAAAACATCTCAGCGGCAGCGAAAGCTTTGGTTCAATGGGATGCGGAATATGCTCCAAACATGGAAAACAACAAAATTTACAGCGACCTATATTCAAATTGGCGCATAGTTTATAAGGAAAGCCTGGAACTGAGCAATCAGAATCTGACAACCCCGATGTGGGCTGCACCCGGGTTATAGACAGAAAGGAGATTACGAATGTACATTATAGATGAGAAGGATCAGGAATATCGGCACGGCGACAGCGGTCCGAAATATCTCATGAAAGGCCCTCGCATGAACTTTGCGATCGTTCAGTTCCCTCCGGGTTCCGATTTCAAGGCACATTATCATAATATTATGGAAGAAAATTTCTATGTGATGGAAGGCGAAATTGATATTGTCGTTGACGGCAAGACAACCACCCTGACGCAGGGACAGTTCATTCATGTGGAACCGGAAGAAAGCCATTACCTGGTCAATAATTCAGATAAAATGACTCGTTTGGTAGCGACACTTGCTCCTTACCAGGAGTCCGACAAGGTTGAAATCGAATAACAGTTTGAATCAGTTTGAATCATTTTTATAACGCTCCTCCTCATTGGAAAAGCCCGTCATTCTTAAAGACGGGCTTTTTCTATATTCAAAAAGGTTTATCCATTCAAATATTCCATCTGCCTTCATTCTTGTCGATTCTTTGCCAGACTCTCTGCTTCAATATCTGATCGATGAAGACCTTCAGGATATCCGGATCAAATTGAGACCCTGAATTGCGCTTGAATTCCGCAACTACCTCAGACAGGCTGAGATCTTCCCGATACGGCCTATGGCTTGTCATGGCGTCGTATGCGTCCGCAATGCTGATAACCTTTGACTGCATGGGAATGTCTGCATCTCTCAATTGTCTTGGGTATCCTGTTCCATCGATCCGTTCATGGTGATGCAGTACGTATTTTGCAATCGGTGCAAATTCATTGACCGATCGTAGAATATGATAGCCGATTTCCGGGTGGCGCTTCATATCGGCCCATTCTGCATCCGTCAGCTTTCCGCGTTTATTGAGTATCCCTTCATCAATCCCGATCTTTCCGATATCATGGAGTAGTCCCGCCATTTTCAGCTCTCTGACCGAATCCGGGGTCAATCTCAGTGCATTTCCGATCAACTCGCAAAGCTTGCTGACTCTTTCGCAGTGAAGCTGTTCTCTTCTATTTTTCTGATACAAAGTCTTCGTGATCAGCTTGATCGTTTCATTCCGCATGCTGGAGCTTTCCGCCAGCTTATTGCGGTACATGTAATCCTCCGCCCGCATGAAAATCTTTCTGATATCCTCTTTCAGATAGTGCTTCGTAGCCCACCCAAAGGAGACGGAGCAGATGATATTTTCCCTCTGCTTTTCCGTTATGGAGTTATTGATACGCTCTATGATTTTCTGTGCTTCGGTTCCGTTGGTTTTTGGAAGCAGAAATACAAATTCGTCGCCACCGATCCTGGCGACAATATCCTCCGTGCGGCATTCTTTTTTGAATACCTGGGCAATTTTCTTCAGAAGGTTGTCCCCCAAGGAATGCCCGAACGCATCATTGGTGAGCTTCAGTCCGTTTACATCTGCCAAAACCAGGGTGATTGGCAGATTCCGGCTTGAATTGATCCTTTTCAGTTCTTCTTCATAAAATCTGCGGTTATATAGTCCGGTAAGCTGATCGTAATAACTGAGATATAATACTTCCTCCTCCGCTTTTTTCCGGGAAGTGATATCTTCTATCATACATAAATGGCAGCATTCCTCATATTCCGTCGCATGGAAAGGAGTAACGGTAATATTCACCCAAACCTCTTCCCCGTCCGGCTTGATATACCTTTTGTCCATGGAAAATCCCGTTATTTTATTTTGTACTAAAAGCTCGATCCGATGGAGGTTTTCCTCCACATCCTCAGGATGAGAGTATTGTTCCCAGTCCAGGGACAGTACTTCTTCCATTGTTCTTCCAACGATTTCCGCATATCTTGCGTTGATTTGCATCGCTCTGCCGGTTCTGGAATCGAAAATGCCAATACCCAAAGGAGCCTCTTCAAACATGGTACGGAATTGTTCCTCACTCCGTGCCAGCTCATCACTGATTTTTTCTTTCTGTGTTATGTCCTTTGAATATCCTGCCGTACCCAGCAATTTTCCCGATTGATCAAAGACAGTCTTTTTATACTCTTCAAAAGCCCCTCTTTCAAAATGTGATACATAAACGCCCCGGGCTTTTCCCTCTAAAATCTCCTTGTCGCTGGCAACATAAAAATCCGCAGCCGGTTTGTCATAAAGGTCGTAATCATCCTTCCCGATGATTTCCTCCCTTGGCAGGCCGGTATCATCCGATACGTTCTGATTAACAATGATATATTTCCCTTCTTTATCCTTCAGCCAGACGTCAAAAGGAAGGCTATCGATAATGGCCTCCAATCGGGTTATATGTAGTAATAATTCATCCTTCGACTTTTCCATTCTCCAGCTCCAGCTTTTGCATTGCTATCTCATTCCATGTTATATCCGGGTGATGATATCTCCCGTTTTGTTCCGTATAGAATTTAATCATTGGGGTGGATTTCAACTGAACCGCCCTTTCCGGGCATAAATTCAGGCAGGCATAACAGGAGTAACAATCATGCTTCTTCTGCCATTCCGGTTTTCCATCCACCATTCGAATTTTTGAGGATAAGCATACTCTCTCGCAGGTACCGCAGCCCTTGCAGTTGGAATCTGCAACGAACGCTTCCTTTCCGTCACCGATAAGGCCGATGGCAAAAACTCCCAGCCTTTCAGCGATCGGGCTTACCCGGAAGGTTATTTCATGATCCGTCTCACGGTATTTTTGCTTGCTTTGAATCATGCCCTGAAACAGGTCCAGCTTCTTCTGGAGAACGGATTCAATCGCATCCAGCATTTCCTGCGAGCAAGGTTCCCATCCTTTAAATTTCGGATCGTTGTTCGCCATCGTTATGGTGATGCAGGAATCCAGATCCTTCCCTTTTCTCTTCAGGATTTTTTCAAAATGCCCGTACATCACGCGGCATGGTGTTCCGTATCTTGTTGCGATAAGAAAAATATATTCAGCAGTCTGCATATCCAGTTTTTCAAGAATGCGGAAGACAATCTTCGGGGCGGTCATGAAGTGAACAGGAAAAACAAAACCGATGATATTGCCTTTGGTTTTTATTCCGTCTTTATTCTTCAGTCCGGAAAGCGGAATCAATTCCGTGTCGGCAATTCTTTTCTGTAATTCTTTGGCCACATGGAGCGAATTTCCTGTCCCTGACAAATAATAAATTTCCGTTGTCATCGCAGAACTCCTTTTCAAATCGAACAATAAAATTTTAAAGTATTTATCTATATTATCTATCAAATAAAAGTATTGTCAATGTCGCATTTTAACATTTTATGTCGAAATGAATTTGATTATCTGAAAATTATTCTCAAGCAACGTCCAGTTCTGCGGGAAAGGATACCCCAGAGCCCAATAACTGATTCCTGTCAGACCATATTCCTTTACGGTATCAAACTTCGCCTGGGCACTTCTGGCATCCTCAAACCATACCTCGTGCTGTCTGCCTTGATTGTCCTGATACCTGTAAAATGGCGATTGTGCGGCCTCGTCATACTGAATCACCGCATTGTGTTCCACCGCCCGGATCAGCGCTTCCTGACAGCTGAATGTTTCCGCCTCCTGACCCTGGACATGGGGCAGCAGCCAGTCGCGGGCGTAAATCTGAAATCCAAAATATATTTTATTTCTAGGTATCACCGTAACCGCATAGTCAAGTACTCTTCTTATCATATTAAGCGGCGATATGGCCTGGGGTGGTCCCAGCCGGTAACCCCATTCATAGGTCATGAGGATCACAAAGTCAAGAAGACTGCCATGTACGGGATACTCAATGCCCTCATAAAGCAAGCCTTTCTGCTGAGGTCCGGTCTTCGGAGCGATTGCGGTGGAAACAAAAAAACCTTCGGCGTGGAGCCTTTCTACCGTCAAGCGTAAAAATTCGTTGTAGCGTTCCCTGTCCTCCGGCAATACATACTCAAAATCGATATTCAGGCCACGATACCCTTTATGCTTCATGATAAAAATGAGATTCGAGATGAGATTCTGCGTTGCAGTCGAATTGTTTAAAACCACATGGGCTATGTTCTGACCCTTAACGGTTGAGGAAAAGTTCACGATGCACATCATTGGAAGCACATTGTTTTGAAAGGCTGCGCTGATCAAAACATCATCATCAATGGGCACAAGCTCTCCGTTTTCCTTCACAAGATAAGAAAACGGGGTCAAAATCGAAAGATGCGGTCCTGCTTCGTCAACGATAACCACCCCTCCCTGCCCCAAAAAGTATTGATATCCGTTCACAGCAATCGAAGTCTTTTGTATGACTGGCTCCTCCGTTGGAATAATCAACGATTGACCGGCCAACAAATTGTTTGGATTAGGAAGTCCGTTTGCTGCGATAATGCTTTGAGGCGATACTCGAAACGCTGCTGCAAGCTGCGGCAGCTGGTCTCCCGATTTTACAGTATAAATAAACATAAAAAAAACACCCTTTCTGTACCCATAATTTATTCCATCGGCGAGAAGGGTGTTCCTCTTCCATTGGCAAAACTTTGCGCGTCCGTTTAGTCGATTTCAACAAACTGTATTTTCAGTCCGTTGGGATCCAGAATAAAGAAGTACTTTGTATGCGGATTCGGCGCAAAAGGACCGCTGTGAAGCGAAATGCCTTTTCCCTCAAGGAATGCTATCTTTTCGTCAAGAGATTTGACGTCAAAGCCTATTGAGATGTCCGAACCAAGATTGGGCTTCTCCATTTTCTCAATGCAGATCAATTCAATCTTCGTATCACCCTCTCCCAGGAAGGATATTTCTACTCCGGGTCCGGCTTCAAATCTTGCATTCAGCGGCAATCCTACGATGTCCTGATAAAACTTCAGGGATTCCTCCATGTTTTTAACCGTTATGGTCGTCCATAAAAATGTCATTTCTTTTCCCTTTCCTTTCCATTTATTAGTCCTATTATCTCCTTTTTCGCTTTCGCTTACAATCTCTTTTTTCTTCTCTCTTTAAATATTTAACATAAACTTTACATCGAATTCATCTTCTCTTAATAATGCCAAGGTAATATTGAATTATGAAGAGAAAAGAAAAAGGAGGTGAAAAATATTGAAGAAATTAAATCTATGCATCGACATCGACGGCACGGTCACAGAACCGTATTACTGGCTCGAACGGGCAAACCGCTACTTTGACAGACAGTTGAAGCCGGAAGATATTACAGCTTATGAAATCCATAGGATGCTGGACATCGAGGAAGATGATTACAACGAATTTTATGGACTATACGGCAAACTGCTTCACAGAGAATCCAAAGCAAGGTTTGGAGCAGACGAAACGATCCAACGGCTGTATCAGCAGCACAACATCCACTTTGTGACCGCAAGGGAGGAAAAAATGCGGGAAACGAGCATTGAATGGCTGGCAAGGCATCAAATGCCAATGGACAGCATATCCTTGCTGGGAAGCCATTATAAGGTGGAAAAAGCCGGGGAATTGAAGTCGGACCTATTCATCGAGGATTGCTACAGCAACGCACTGATGCTTGCAAAATCCGGGTTCGACGTTCTGCTCATCGACTGCACATATAACAAGGGGCCTTTGCCGCAGAATGTGACAAGAGTGAAGAACTGGTTGGAAATTTCAAAGATTGCAGAAACCAGGGCACAGTTGATTAAGACGGTATCCTAATCAAACATAAACGTATCTTTCATGACAGTATTTTATAAGAAGCAAAACAGGAAGCGCATTTCGATGCGTTGTTTTTATTTTTTGGTAATTAGGGCTTGCGGAACAATTCAAAAAAATTTTTCATAATCGTGAGCCGTAATGTTCGGGAATGAATATTATGCAGGAAAGGAGTTGATCTTAATGATATATGTCGTTCAACCATGGGAAACATGGGAAACCATTGATACGATAGCCTCTCGATTCGGCGTAACGGTGGATCAGATGATGAAAGCGAATCCTGTCCTTTATTCTGTTCCCGTTTATCCGGGCATGTTTCTGGATGTTCCGGGGCGTGCAGGCATTGACCTCCCCGCGGAGGGTTATATAGAATATATGGTACAGCCGGATGATTCGCTTTATGGAATAGCGAACCGGTTCAAACTGAATTACAACAGGGTAATTGCCCAGAATCCACAGATCGAAAATCCCAATGTGATCTGGCCGGGCCAAATCATCTATCTCATCTATTTAGGATATTAAACCTGACGAGGCAATATAAAAAGATACCATCAGGAACTGTCCTTGAGGGTATCTGTATCCCTAATTATTCCCAGCGAAAAAACCGTATGGACAATAGGATGCATAGAACCGCCAGTAAGATCATCAGGATAATCGGAAATGCCATGTGCTCAAGAGGCAGTCCCAGAGAGGTTGCCTTCATCAATTTGATCCCCTGTGTCAAAGGCAGAATATCCGAAGCTCTTTGCAGCGCAGCCGGCATGATTTCATAGGGCAGCGTTGCTCCGGAAAAGAAAAACATCGGGAAATAAAAGGCACAGCAAAGCAGGTTGGCGGTTTTGATGTTGGGCGACACACTGGCCAGCATCATGCCGATGCTGTAAATCGATAAAAGCACGAGAAGATAGGCCGGAATAAAGTACAGAAACGAGCCTCTCATATCATAATCGAAAAAGATAACGTACACCAAATAAACGAGCGTCAGACATAAGATCGAGACCAGCAGATTGACAATAAACTGTACAAGCAGAAGCATTGCAGGGCTCACCGGAGTGACCAAAAATCGTTTCAATACTTTTTTATATCGATAATCCGCCAAAGCAAGCGGCAGTCCCATGAGCCCGGTGGCGCCGATCCCGATCGCGATCACTGCCCCGAAGGACTGTTCCATAAAGCTGTAATCCGCCCCTTCAAAGGCCGGCTTACTTCCCATGATCATTCCCATGATGATGGCAAATACAACAGAAAATCCAACGCCGAAAATCAGGTTGTTCATATCTCTGATCATGAGCTTTGTCTCCGTCAAGAATAATGTATTAAATGTTTTCATCGGTATGCGCCTCCTCTCCTGAATACCATAGATATGCTTCTTCCAGATTATCACAAGGGCTGCTTCCGATGGCTTCTGAAACGGTTCCGGAAAAGACCATCTTCCATTTCTTCAGGATACAGATCCTGTCGCACAAGATATTTACTTCATCCATGTAATGGGATGTGAGCATGATGGTAAGTCCCTTCTGCTTCAATCCCTCCAAATACTTCCAGACATCTCTCCGCGCCTTGGCATCCAGTCCGGTTGTCAATTCATCCAAAAAGACCAGTTCCGGATCCGGAATCAAGGCCAGCAGAACCGACAGCCTCTGCCGTTCTCCTCCCGACAACTCCGAGACCATCTTTTTTTTCATTTCCGTAAGACCGAAGGTATTTAAAAGAATCTCCCAGTCAGCGGGCGCCTTGTATAGCGATGCGGTGACCTGACAGATTTCATCCACACGGATCTTATCCTGATAACTCGTCTGCTGAAACTGAACACCGACTTTTTCGAAAACTTGTCTTCTGTCCTTTCTGGGATCCTTTGAGAATATGAGGGCGGATCCGCGATCTGCTTTTTTCACTCCCAATATGCATTCGATACTTGTGGTCTTCCCTGCGCCGTTATGACCGAGCAAACCAAAGATTTCTCCCTTCTCTACCTCAAAACTTAAATTGTCCAATGCAATCAGGCTTCCGTAGGATTTGGCAAGTTCATGGACTATTAATGCTTTTTCCATATCATTCTCTCCTTTCGATTCATATGGAAAGCTTACTTCAATCCAAAATTTATTTCTTGACATCCTTTGTGAACAAAAAACATCCCTGTACCGGCATATTAGCCGACACTTGGGATGTTTCATTGATCTATGATTTTAAATAATTCGCCGTACCGGCCTTGCTTCGATATACCCCCGGTATCCCTGCGGCTCCAGCTGGAATCTCGGAGCATCCTCATCAGCCCAACGATAACCATAGGTTTGAGGCTGATAATGATCGATGAGCGCAGATACACCGATAATTGTCTCGAAAAAGTCATCATCTTCAAAGGGCGGGCCTTGAAACACCATCATCTGGCATGCAGGCAGATCAATCATTTCAAGACCTTCGGGAATGGTACCTTCGTAATCCGACGGAACCTCAACGCCATGGGCATAAAGGGAAGTGCCCTTTGGCCGGAACCTCTCCGGCAGCCATATTCCAATCGGTTCATAAAGCGCTTCCTTCACACTGCATAAAAGTCCCCAAATGTCACAGCCTACTTCTTCGCAGTATTCAAAATAATCCTTTGCGGTTCTTCCCCGCTTTATAATCAATTTTCTGGCAGGTCGTTCGAGAACCTGCACGAACACAGTGCTTGGCGGCAGGCTTTTGCTTTTTCTCTCCGCGGAAGCTCCACCCCTCTGGTAAAACAGATATTGATCCCTGACCGGAGACGGCATAAACAGTTTGATCGGCGGCGGATTTTTGCTGTATTTATATGGTGTGATTCCAAATTCCTTGGAAAACGCTCTTGTAAACCCTTCATGGGAATCGAATACAAAATCCATTGCCACATCCAGAACTTTGACCTTTTCATCCCGAAGCATCAATGCTGCTTTCGTGAGTCTCAGCGTCCGGATGTATTCAAAGGGGGCCTTACCGATATGCTCTTTGAAAAGCTTTGCACTGTGAAAAGGGGAATAACCCGCTTTCCGCGATAATTCCGTCAATGTAATCGGTTCATAAAGATGCTGATGAATATAATCCTGCATATTCTGAACAGCGTTTACCTGTTCCCATTGCTCCATGGTATCACCTCCAACAGTTGATTGTATCACAAAGAGCGAAGATATTCCTTGACCTTCATTGCGAATTTATGGACTTTCATTGTGAATTTATGGACTTTCATTGCGAACGATCCGTCCATACTGAGATTTTGTGATCAGATAAAACACACCGTATACCACAGCATAAGCAAGATACATGATCGCAGAAAATCCAAGGACGGACAAGTAGGAGTTCTCTACCGGTATCATGTTGGAAAAGATGATGGTATCCGCAGTCTTCATGGCAAAAATACTATGGATGATGCCGATTGCCAGCGGGATGAAGAATACAGGCAGCAGTCTCCTCTGAATGATCTGCCGTTCCGTTTTGTCTTCCATGCCGATTCTTCTGAGCATTTTGTACTGGTGTCTCTCTTCCTCGGCAGCCATCACCTGCTTGAAATAAAGCAGACTGGCTGTCATCAGGATGAATACCCCACTCATAAAAAACCCGATGAAGCAGATCAGTCCAAAGATCTCCATGGATTCATTATATAGATCGTAGGCTGTTTTATACCGTTCCACCTTGCCTGTCAGAGCTGCTTCCAACTCATCATTCAATTTTTTGTTGCTCAAAGCAGCCTCATATGTCACAACCGTTGCGGTTCCTGCTCTTCCGTTCATTTGAGACGTTGTGATCTGATTGCTGCGAACAAGTGCTGCATAATCCTCATCATTAAGAATCACGGTATGATCCAAGCCAAAACCCGGAACCGAAGAGCGGATTACCTTAATGATCTGAATGTCACTTTTATTGAATCCAAGGTTCATGCCGAGCATAGCGCTTTCAATTCCTTCCTGTGAAAACGGAAAGATGTAATAAGCTTTGCCGGAAGGAAGCTTAGCAGACTCTAGATTGGTCTTTGAAGCTGAGATCAGACTGTTATATCCTGTTTCCGAATAAACGCGGAAAGAGTCCTCATCAGAAAGATGTTTCCTTTCTCCGATAATAATTGGTTCTGTTATCGGATCTGCTTCATAGAGCGTTATGTTGTCTTCCCGTTCCATACGAACATGGTTCTTATCGAATATTGCATGGACCTTATCCTGCAGGGAAGCTTCTCCTCCATAGTAAACAAGATCAAAACCTGTATTGCTGTAGGTGTTTCTTTCCGCATTGCTGTACAGAGTAAATCCTGTTGCAATGGCGGTGGCGGCAACAGCAGACAATACTGCAATCGTTGCCATTACAGACGCAATGGACTTCATCCTGTGTGAAACAGCGGATGCAGAGACCAGATTCACTCCCTGATAATAGACTTTTTTATTCCTTTTGATCATACCCAATACCTTCGGCATCCCGCCCCAGAAAAAGAGATAGGTACCCGATATGACCAGCACCAGGATCGGAATCGCACCCAGAACCACCACCATCGAGTTTTTGCTGGATGCGATGATATAGCCTGCAGCGATCAGAACCAACGACAGGATCAGAACCGCAACCGAACCTTTCTGTCTACCCTCCGATATTTTATCCGCTTTAAACAAGTCCACCAGCTCGAATTTATAAATCACTCTGAGTGCGGTAAGCCCCATCAAGCAGAAGATCACAAGAAACAGAAGCGCAGTCACAAAAATCGAGGTTGGATCGATGGTAAAGGAAATATCCCCTACATAGTTTGTCAGGCACAGGTCCAGCAAAAACATTGCCATGAGCTTGGAAAAGAAAATCCCTGAACAAATGCCAATGGCAAGTGTTGCCGTTCCTACCAGCATCGTTTCCAGAAAAAGCAGTTTTCCGATCTTAACGTTGGTCATCCCAAACAGCGAATAGGTCGATATTTCTTTTTTTCTGGCGCGAATAAAGCTGTTGTTTGAGCTGATCAGGAAGAACAGAACGAAAACCAGAATGATCACACCAAAGCTTGTCAGTATCATCGTGTAACGAGTATCATACTGAAAAGCCATTTTTACATAGTCATTTTGCATCAGGGCAAGAAAGGTATACACGGTGAAGATACTGAAGCCCATGGAAAACACATACATGATATATTTTTTCCGGTTCATCCTGATGTTGCGGAGTGCAAGGGTCAATAGGTTCATTTCCTTTCCCCTCCCATCATACTCATCACATCGATGATGGAATCAAAGAATTGTTTCTTATCACTCCCTGCATACAGTTCATTGTAGATCTCCCCGTCCCGGATGAATAAAATCTTTTGGCAATAGCTTGCCGCAAAAACATCATGGGTTACCATTAAAATGGTAGCTTTATATTCCGTATTGATAAAGGACAATAGATTGAGCAGATCCTTTCCTGATTTGGAATCAAGATTTCCCGTGGGTTCATCGGCAAGAATCATCTTAGGATTATTGATCAGAGCGCGGCATGCCGCCGCACGCTGCTGCTCCCCTCCCGAGACTTCATATGGATATTTGTCGATCACAGGGACAATGCCCAAATCTCCCGCCAGCTTTGCCAGCTTTGCTTCAATGGTTTTTACATCCATGCCCATGAGAGACAAAGGCAATATAATGTTTTCCTTTAACGTCATCGTTTCCAGCAGATTATAATCCTGAAAGATGAAGCCGATATTCTCCATCCTGTGCTTTGCAAGCTGATTCCTGTGCAAAGCACCAATGTCCTTTCCGTTCATAATATAGTTACCGGTTGTCGGCTTGTCCAGGCTGCCAAGGATGTTTAATAAGGTTGTCTTCCCCGAGCCCGAAGCACCCATCACTCCGATAAAATCCCCCTGATTTACCTCAAAACTGATGTTTCGCAATGCAGTGTATTTATTGGAATTCCGTTTCGTTCCATAAATTTTACTGACATTCTCAACTTTTAATATCTGCATAGTTACCCCTCCAATGTTTTTTGAATTCGAATTCTTCTCTATTGTATACGGAATCCAATTCCGAAAAAATCGAACCGCCTTACACTTTTGTTTTATTTCTTACATTTTCGTCACATTGCAGAGTTTATCATCTACCGATACTGTGCAGGGTATCATTTTCGATAAAGGTCAAATGGAAGGCCGCATATTCATTCTGTTTTGATTCAGCGGTTAAAGTGTGTCCCAGCAGATCACTGAGCTTTTTCGATAAAAACAGGCCATACCCCGTTGCCTTTGCTCCTTCTCTGTTGTCCGAGGAAGTAAAGCCTTTTTGAAAAATCTGTCCGACATCCTGATTGGAGATCCCTTTTCCTTGATTTTTCACGGAAATCGTTGTCCTCTTATCCTCTTTTATCGTTGTAATCTCAATGCTGCCCGCCTGCGGAGAATATTTTACTGCGTTTGAAATGATCTGAGACAGGATATAACTGCTCCATTTTACATCCGTGAGCACTTCGAAGTCGTCGCCTTCCACGGAAATGCTGAGTTTTTTATAACTGAAGAAGTTGGAATATCCTTTTAATGACTCGGCAATCAGTTTTTTTGTCCCGGTCCTGACAACCTTATAATCATCAAAAAAACGGTTGGTTTTCATTTCATAGAATACTT
Organism: uncultured Oscillospiraceae bacterium; assembly: GCA_964612345.1. Taxonomy (GTDB): domain Bacteria; phylum Bacillota; class Clostridia; order Peptostreptococcales; family Anaerovoracaceae; genus Anoxybacterium. The sequence continues at coordinate 19,817 of CAZTEH010000013.1, forward strand.
GCAGGATGGACTCTTCAATAGAAAAGATTTCCGAATAGATATTTTGATAAAAATCACCGGGGAGCTTGTCTTCCTGACTTTCCAATATCAGCCTTGCCGCAGCAATCGGTACCTTAACGTCATGGAGCCACTTCGTAATAAATTCCATCTCCTCAGCTGATTTTGTTTCAATGCTTGACTTATATTTCTCATACTCCGCTGCCAGTTCCCTGACCAGCTCTGCATTTTCCCGATCCGTCGGGTAGAAGAATTCATCCGTGCCTTCCGGTGATCCGTTCAATTGACAGAATGTCCTGAATTTCCTGGCCCGTGAGTTCATGGTATAGAAATCAAATATGAGATAGGCTATAAAAAGCAAGCACCATCCCATTAAGATATAATCGGCATTGGATTCTCTGATGTTGAAGCTCCCATCAAGGCGATAGACTACGAAAGAAAACAAGAAGGCAAAGAAAAGAAAACCAAAGTGAATCCATCTTTCTTTTAAATAATTAAGAATCATAATAACCGGTATCCTTCCCCTTTTATCGTCTTGATGTATTCCTCCAGTCCTATTTCTTCCAGCTTTTTGCGCAGCCGGTTGACATTGACTGTGAGGGTATTATCATCTACAAAGCTTTCGTCATCCCATAAAGCTTGAATCAGCCGGCTGCGCGTTACGATATTACCATGGTTTCTGACAAGCAGTGACAGGATCTTGCATTCATTCCTCGTCAGCTCCGCTTCCGCTTCTTTGCAGAACACCTGCAGCCGTTCCAAATTCACGATGAGATCACGATACTGCAGGATGTTCAAGGTCTGATCAGCTGAGGAATAGGCTCTCCTCAGAATGGCTGAGATCTTGGCCGTCAGCAAATCCATGGAAAAGGGCTTTTCGATATAGTCATCCCCTCCCTGGGTGATGGCTCTTATTTTGTCTCCGTCGCCATCCCGTGACGATAGGAACATAATTGGAACATTTGACAGTTCCCGGATCTTTCCACACCAGTAAAAACCATCATAGTATGGAAGATTGATATCCATCAGTAACAGCTGAGGATCAAAGGATGCGAAATCCGTAAGAATATCACTGAAATCAGCCGCAACCAATACTTCATATCCCCATTTTTTTAAATGTTCTTCCAGAATCGAGGAGATCGTCTTGTCATCCTCTATGATCAATATCTTATACAATTCCTATCCCCCTCTAATTGCTCCATATATATAAAATCATCCAGGGTCTTTTCAATCTTGATGTTCATTTTTAGCCCCTTTTCATATGTTAATTCCTAATTAGGTTAAATATATACTATGTTACTCATATCTTATTTCCGATCAGAAATGTTCCAATTAGAATGCTGTTCCTATCTCATAACCTGTTTGCTTAATATATCAAACTGTTTTTTAAGAAAATCTTCCGATATTTCAATTATTTTGGATGACAACTTCATTCCCTCTAAGAAAATGACAATATGCTCGGCCAGAATCATAGAGTCGCCTTCCAGAAACTCACCTTTTTTCTGTCCATAATCAATGAGCTTTGCGAAGATTTTCACTGCCGCATGAAACCGTTCATTCAAATAATCCTTTTGATCAGGATATGCGACAGAGAATTCGTATACAGCAACTTCAATACGGTTTTTATTATAAGCAATGTCGTTTTTCTGAAGCTGAAAAAAACCATCCATAAGCTTTTTCGCGGACAATCCCAAATCAATTGCTTGACCGATGCTTACCTCGGCATCATTTTTATCTCTCTCCAGCACTTCGATAAAGATCTCTTTTGTGGAACCATAATGCCGGTACAGTCCTCCCCGGCTTAAATTGCAAGCCTCGCAGATGTCCTTCATGGTAACTGCAGTAAAGCCCTTCTGAGAGAATAAACCCGCAGAAGTTTTTACGATATATTGTTTTGTTTTATCTCCTTTTTCCGCCATTTCCTCATTCCTTTCATTGCGACATTAATGTCTCTTTATCAAAATTATATGACGCCCGTGTCGTATTGTCAATAAAAATAGGAAAGATACCCTGGAATTCAATCCGATAGAATCGCTTGACTTTTCCAATAATAATATGTTATAAATAACATATTATTATATTATGATATGTTATGAGGCAAAATGAGGCTGCAAATCTGTGCGAATGACAAGGAAGGAGCAGATCTATGACAATTCAATATGCAATTTTAGGCTTGTTGAGCTGGAGACCCTCCAGCGGCTACGAATTAAAAAAGGTATTTGAAAATTCACCTTATCTATATTGGTCAGGAAACAATAATCAGATCTATAAATCTCTGCTGCAGCTGCAGAAGGATGGGTTGATCACTTATGAAACCATTCATCAGGATGGCGCGCCATCGAAAAAGATCTATTCCGTCACAAAAACCGGTACGGCGGAACTGAAAGATTGGACCATATCCGCTTCAGAGCCTCCGGAGTTTAAAAAACCATTTTTGATTCAATTGGCCTGGGCTGATATGCTGAGCAAGGACGAGCTGGGTCAACTTCTTGTAAAATACGAGAAGGAAATCGAAATACAGCTGACTCACCAAAAAGAAAAATATGACCGTCAAAAGGATTGGCCCAACCGGTCACAACGGGAAACATTTTTATGGAACATGATATCGGTTAATCTGATGTCTACCTATCAGAGCGAATTGGCCTGGGTCCGCAAGGTCCGCCAGCAGCTGTCAAGGATAGAAGAGTAAATTCTAAGAAAAGTGGCTGCTTGCAGCCTGAGCAGCCACTTTTACTAGCTCGCCCAATTTGTGAAGCAAATTGTCGGCGAACTTATGCATCGAAATCACAAATCTATGATTTGTAGATTTCGCCTGCAAGGCAGAGGGGCCCGCCCTCTGCACTCCCTTTTTATTAAGGCAAAAGATTGCCTGCAGAAAGATAAATGTCGTACCATTCCTGCCTTGTCAGCTCAATTTTGGATGCCTGGCACAGATCCTTCAGCCGAGATGGATTCATAGTTCCTGCAATGGTTTGCATTTTTGCAGGATGCCGTGCGATCCACGCGGCTACGATGGCGGTATTTGGAACGCCCTTTTCAGCAGCCAGTTTATTGATTTGCTTGTTCAGTTCGGGGAATTTGTCATTATCCAGATAAACTCCGTCAAAGAATCCATATTGAAACGGCGACCAGGCTTGTATTGTGATATCCTTCAGGCGGCAGTAATCCAAAATGCTGCCGTCGTGGTCTACGGACCGGCTGTTTTGCATATTCACATTGAGTCCGGCATCGATCATTCCCGTGTTCATGATCCCGAATTGAAGTTGATTTATGATAAGCTTCTGGTTGATGTATTTGCTGATCAGTTCCATCTGCATCGGATTCTGATTGCTGACTCCGAAATAACGGACCTTGCCGCTGCTATGAAGGATCGTAAAGGCTTCCGCCACTTCTACGGGCTCCACAAGAGCATCGGGTCTATGAAGAAGAAGGACATCCAGATACTCGGTTTTCAGCCTTTTTAAGCTGCCGTCAACTGCACTGAGTATGTACTCCTTGGAAAAATCAAAGCTAGTCGGCTTTATTCCGCATTTTGACTGAATAAAGATCTTTTCTCTGATGCCTGCCTTCATATCGATGGCCTCGGAGAAAATTTCTTCACATCTTCCCTCTCCGTACTTATCCGCATGATCAAAGAAATCAATTCCCTGCTCCAGCGCGGTATGGATCACCAAGGAAGCTTCCTTGACCGTTAAAGTATGCATTCTGAAACAGCCGAGAGCAATGTCCGATGCTGTAATTTCACCTTTGCCAATACTGATTTTTTTCATGCTTTTACCCTCTTTCTATCTTAAAATCCCTTTTATTATACTCCCGTCATTTCTGCTTGTCTAATGGTTCAGCCTATTTACAAGGTTTCTATAATGTGCTATAAATAATTTAAGGTTAGATTCCCTGATCGTATGTGACACAATATTTGTACTATGTAAAAAATCCAAGCAATCTTTTCGGCTCGTTTTGCTGAATAATTCATATTAGGGGGGAATTTACTTGATCGGAGCTTTTTCATTTATCTTATTCTTTTTCGGTCTCTCTTTTTTTATTTTATTCTTATATTCCCTGACAAGACAACGAAACAGTCTCGCTTCCGTGTTTGCATGCGTGTGCCTGACAATTTCCGTGTATATCGGCGGTTATGCCCTCGAGCTCCGGTCAAACAGCCTCGAGCAGATTTTATTCGCCTTAAAAGCGGAATATTTCGGTGCACCCTTCATTTCGGCTTTCTGGCTGCTTATGTCCTATAAATTCTTATACAAGAAATCCGCCTCGTTGAATTTGATCCTGCTGATCATGGCAGCACCATGCATTACTTTATTCCTAAGCGTAACGAACGAATATCATCATTTGATCTATACCTCAGTCTCCGTCTTTGAACACGACGGCTATTTGCTTGCAAAGCTGGCGAAGGGACCTTGGTATTACGTCAACATTCTGTATGCCTATTCAATCCAGATCTTCGGTATGGTGGTATTTTTCCGGGTATGGCGAACGAAGGGATATCAGTTCCGAACACAGGACTTTTGGATGTTCTGCGGCTCTATATGGCCGGGATTGGTAAATATCATCTATGTCGCAGGTTTCTCTCCCTTAAATCTGGACCTCACCCCTTTCGGCTTGAGTATTTCCGGTGTTTTCTTCTGCATCGCCATCTTCCGGCATGGTTTTCTCGAACTGCAGGAAATTGTCAAGGATGTAACATTTCTTGAAATCGATGAGGGAATCCTTGTTGTCGACGATAAAAACAGATTGATCGATTTTAATCAAGCCTGTAAAGAAGTATTCGGCTGGCTCGATTTAAATCAGATCGGCATTGATATCAGTGTGTTCCCGGAAGGGAAAAAAATACTGGGCCAATCCGAACAGAAATTTGAAGTAAAAGTAATAAAGGACAGAGAGGAAAGAGTCTACGAATTTCGAAAGACGCCGCTCATGGATCAAAATGTGAAGCTGGGCTTTGTTTACTTCATACAGGATATATCCAGACAAAAGGAAATGATTCAGGAGCTTCATGATATCGCCAGCTATGATTCGCTTACCGAGATTTATAACCGCCGCAGATTGATGGAAGAAATGGATAAGGAACTCCTGCGAATGCGACGATACGGCCACTGCTTTTCCGTGCTGATAATCGATATCGACCATTTCAAGCTTGTTAATGATCAATATGGGCACCCGGCAGGCGATGAGGTGTTAAAGGTTTTGTCAGCCACCTGCTTGAATCGGATCCGGAGGACGGATATGATTGGACGTTATGGCGGAGAAGAATTCCTTGTGATCCTCCCCGAGGCAAATGAAGAACATGCGCTTTATGTGGCAGAAAACATAAGAAAATGCATCGCCGGTCTTGATTTTCTTTCGAGCGGCTGTGTCATCCATATCACGGTCAGCATCGGCGTAAAAACAGTTTACAGCGAAGAAGCGAACTGAGTGTCGAAAGTATTATCAAATGCGCAGACAGCGCGCTGTATCATGCAAAAAACAGCGGCAGAAACTGTACCAGTGCAACTGCAGACTGAATAAACAACAAGGAGACCGGCTATGAAATATGATATGATCATTTTTGATGCGGATGAAACGCTTTACGATTTCAAAAAATCAGAGAAGGTTTCACTGGAAAGCACCATGAGAGAATTCAACCTGGATTACGTGGAAGGATACCATTTAGAAATATATAAGGAAATAAACTCTGCGGTCTGGAAGGAGCTTGAAAAAGGTCTGATCACACAGAAGGAATTAAACGACCTGCGCTTCCAAAGGCTTTTGGAGCGATTGAAGCATAAAATAAATGCCATTGATTTTGCAGACGCTTATATCAAACACCTATCCCGGGCTTCCTTTCTGTATGAGAGCAGCTTTGACCTGATCGAGAATTTAAGCAGGGCTTACCGGATGGTGATCCTCTCCAATGGCTTGAAGGAAGTCCAGGAGAATCGTCTGCGAAAATCCCCCCTATCAAGGTTCTTCGAGGCGATCATCATCTCGGAGGACGTCGGACTGACTAAACCCGATCCGGCGATTTTTCAGCTGCTCTTTGAGCACACGAACTGCACCGATAAAAGCAAATTGCTGATGGTAGGTGACAGCTTGTCCTCAGACATCCAGGGTGGCATCAATTTCGGCATCGATACCTGCTGGTATAATGCCGGAAAAACCATCAATCAGTCAGAGATCAAACCCACCTACGAAATCCACCGGTTGACGGATCTATATGATCTACTTGGCACCTGCTCTACTCAGCCAGGATCCGGGCAGAGTGCTGCTGAACGCTATCTATGAGGGGCTACCGTGGCGAATCAATAAAAAGAGGGATTTCCGGCGGATAGAAGGTGCAGATAATAAAAGCTGCTCCAAAGAGAATGACTGCAATACCGGCGAAGATCAGCGCCGATTTGCTTGTTTTGGCATAACGGTAAACATGCAGCGCGCTAAGCTGCGCAGCAGCGACGCCTAAAATAAAGGATAGGATATCGAGAAACAGAGAATGGATTCCAAACGCTCCGATATAAGTATAGTAAAAGGATGCAATAAACAGCGGTCCGATGTAAAGTCCGGCTGTACCGGAACAAAACCATTGACTGGCCGATATTTCATCCTTTTTTTTCATGCAAAGGTATCCAATGATCCACCAAAGCAGAGAGGGCCAGAAGATCATCTTCAGGTGCTCCCAAATGCTTTCATTGATCGGGGCAACGAGCCCGACGATCGTCAGCCCGCCTGACCAATCATATACGAAATGCATGGCACTGCCGACAACACTGATAACAGGGATCCCGGCACGTATCCAGTTCACGGCAGCAACATCCCTTTTCTTACACGCTTCTTGATTTATCATATTACTCACCCCTTCCATTCACAGCTTGAAATCCATGCGCATATGATGTACTTTCGAAAATATTTGAGAGGATGTCGAAGAGGATGAATGGAAAGAATATCGTCGGATACTATGCCGCATGGGCTGCTAACTCCGGTTTTACACCGGCTCAAATCGATGCTACCAAACTCACCCATATCAATTATGCCTTCGCTAATATCGGGCCGGATTTAAAGATCACTTTGGGCTATCCCTATATTGACCCATATAATTTCAGCCTTCTGAACGCATTGAAACAGACCAATCTAAATTTGAAAACCCTGATTTCCGTAGGCGGCTGGACCTGGTCCGGCTTGTTTTCCGATGTTGCGCTAACCGATGCATCCAGAAAAACCTTTGCAGACAGTAGTGCCGCTTTTATCAAGCAGCATGGATTTGACGGAGTGGATATCGATTGGGAGTATCCGGTCAGCGGCGGTTTGCCCACCAACATTCGCCGTCCTGAGGACAAACATAACTTTACCCTGCTGCTTCAGGCGCTTCGTGAAGCGTTGGATGTTCAAGGGGCTGTCGACGGGAAACATTATCTGCTCACCATAGCAGGAGGTTCCGGCAGTTATTATCCGCTGAATACGGAACCGTCTTTGATTCATCCCTATTTGGATTATGCTTCAATTATGACCTATGATATCCACGGCACCTGGGATGTCTATACGGATTTCAATGCCCCGTTATTCATGAACAATGACTTTTCACCCCAGTACAAGTGGACCGTCGATTCGGGGATCCGTGCCTGGCATGAGGCTGGCTTTCCTATGCATAAGCTGATGATGGGAATTCCTTTTTATGGCTATATCTATGGTTCGGTTAATAACTATAATTATGGCTTATACCAGCCGTTTTTCGGAGCAAATTCCATCACCTACGGCCAGATTTCCGCAAACTATCTGAGCCACCCCGGATTTACAAGATTTTTTCATCCCGAATCAAAGGTCCCCTGGTTATTTAACGGTTCCATTTTTATCAGTTATGATGATCCCGAATCGATCCGCTATAAAACCGATTATATTAAAACAAACGATATGGGCGGTGCCATGATCTGGGAGCTCAGCGAGGATCCCAACAGAGTGCTCCTGTACTATTTATATGACAGTATGAGATAACATATCATTTATATAAGTCTTAAAGCTTTGAAATTTATGAAACAAGATCGTCGATTTGATCGTGCTTGTTCTGCAGATATCGGAATTCCTTTACAAGCAAAATGATCGCCAGCAGTGAGGAAGAGAAATCCGCAATAGGGCCTGCCATCCAGATACCGTCCAGCTTAAAGAATGCCGGCAGAATCAAAACCAAAGGGATCAGGAACAATACCTGCCGGGTGAGACTGAGCAAAATTGCTTTAGAAGCCTTTCCAATCGCCTGGAAATAGTTAGTTATTACAATTTGCATTCCTACGATCGGCACCATGAGCATAAAGATTCTCATCCCCCGTGTGCCGATTTCAATCAATTCCTCATCCTTGTTAAAGAGTCCTATGATCTGATGGCTGAATAGTTCAGAGACAAAAAATCCGAAGACGCAAATCAACGTAGCAGCAATTGCTGCAAGTTTTAACGTCTTTTTTACCCGGTCGAACTTTTTCGCTCCGTAATTATAGCCGATAATAGGCTGCGCTCCCTGGTTGATTCCAAAAATAGGCATCAGGAGCATCATTGCGGATCGGTTGATGACGCCCATTGCCGCCACAGCCATTTCACCGCCGTAGATCAGCAGATTGTTGTTGAAAATAAAAAAGGTTACGCTTGCTGCCATTTGTAGTAAAAACGGAGATAGTCCGATGGCTGCGATCTTGCCCAGTAAATCAAACCGCACTCTGAAGTTTTTCTTATACAGCTTCAGATTGCTGTGACCGATTGTGAAGTGATAGATGATATATCCGGAAACCAAGATCTGTGTGATTACCGTGGCCAATGCGGATCCGATCACACCCCAGTGGAAAACGAATATGAAAAGCGGATTTAACATCGTATTCAATCCGGCGGAAAACAGCATAGTGACCATGGAGATCATTGGATTTCCTTCCGCCCTAATGATATTATTCAAGCCAAAGGAAATAAACTGGAACACCGCACCGATCAATATCACGGTGGTGAACTGTTTTGCATAATCGAAAACATCGGGAGTCGCCCCTAAAAATCTCAGGATGGGATCCAAAAATAAAAGCATAATCATGGAAATCCCGATTCCCACAATAAAAGACAACGCAAAGGCGGTGCCCAGGATCTGCTCCGCTTCCTCACGCTTCTGTTGGCCAAGCTTGAGGGAAATGAGCGCTGTGGCTCCGATCCCGATCAGCATGCCGAATGCCATGAGCACTATCATGATTGGGAAAGCGATGGTTACTGCTGTCAGCGCCAGCGATCCCACTCCCCTGCCGACGAAAATGCTGTCTACCACATTATATAAAGCATTGGCAATCATTGCGATTATTGCCGGTATTGAGAACTCAAGGAGCAGTTTACCGACGGGATACTCTCCCATACGTTCTGCTCTGCGATCTAAATCATTCATAATTCAAGTCTCCAAATCATCTTGCATTTTTTCATTCAAAAATATAATTTAACTTTTGTCTATTCTATAGGGAATAAATTTTAATATCAATAGTTTCTTTCATTTTCCGGCTCCGGGAATATTGCCTTATGGGCAGTGGATGCGATCCGGTTTATGAATCAAGTCGGTGTTTTAAAGGGCGCAAATGACGGAAAAATAAATCCAACCGACTATACGACAAGGGAGCAGGCGATGATCTTTGTTTTAAGAAATTATGAAGCTCTGACCGAGCTGCCGGATGCCGTTTCATCCTCTACAGTCAATCCGGATGACGATGATGACGATGATGATTAAGAATTTCTATCGATTATCATTTTGAACATAATCATAAAAGAACGGCGGAGCCAAACGGCTTTCAGCCTCATCCGCAGCAAGAGATTCCGTCGTATCTGATTCACACAGACGATTTAAAGTTTCCGTTAGATTGTATCCGTCTTTCACCGGAAAAAATGTCAGGAGCCTGAATCGGATCGCATGATTTGGACAGGAATATACGGATCGCTAACAGCAACTGCAGGAAAGCCCAAACTTGATTTTTCCCGCCCTTTCCCGGATGTGTCCCGTCGGAAAATGCTTGATGCAAATCCCGCAATCGGAACACGCCTGATCAACCACAAAATCTTTTCCCATAAAACGCAATATCCCTGAAGAAAGTGTCCCGACCATTCCCATCAAGAGTCGAAGGCCTAACCCTGTCTTGAGAATGCGCTGATCCCCATGCAAGACTTCCATGCACATGGATTCAGCCTTTCTTTTTGTGGCCTCAAAGAGCTGTTTTACGACAGTATCGTCAAACTTTACCACCCAGTTGCTGCTGATGGAAAATACTCTCTCGTATTCCACCTCATAACCCTTTCTAGATAGGCGACTTATGATTGGCTTCGATGCGTTGTAATTAACTGGTGCAACTCCTCCCGCCGTGCGGAAAATAAAAGTTTTCTTCCCATTCGCTTTTGGAAGATCACGGATAAATTCAGCCGCAAGCCTCGGAACACCAAATCCGATGACCTGGCACCCGATACCCAGATAGTCATACTGATCCGGGTCAACGTGAAGTCCAACCTTCATGATATCCTCCATGCGCAGCAAATCAACCTTGCAGCCCAGTTCCATGAATTTGTCCCTGATCATATTTGCAACTAGCTCCGTATTTCCGGTGCCTGAAAAATAAAAAATTCCGATGGTTTTCATATCTTTCTACCTTGTTATAACTATGCTTTATACAGTACCTTTTCTGGTAGCTATCATTGTCTTGCTTCTCTTTAATGGCTTGATAATAAGGTCAATTGTATTGAAACTGAATTCATCCTGATTCAAAGAAAAGTATTCCGTGAAATTATCGACCGTGGTGGAAAGCTGATTGAAGAATCCAGTGATCAGAAATAACAGGCTGAGCGCGGTCTTTTCAGAATCCAGATCATACTGGATACTGCCATCGGCCTTGCCCTTCTCCATGATTTCTGTAATGTCATGAAGCATTCTGTTGTAAAGCTGAATTAACTCGCTTTTATTCCTGCCATCTTCGGTTGATTTTTTCCGCACATGTCCCCAGTAATTCATCAAACAAACGAAATCCGGATTCTCCCTGTAAAATTGGTAATAGCACTTGCAGGCTCTTTCCAGCTTTCCATATCCCGTCTGTTCCATTTTATTCGCCCCGGCAATTTTTGAAAACAGCTTATTGAATCCTTTCAGAACAACAGCGAAATACAAATCATCCTTGTCCTCAAAATACTGGTATACCGTTCTCTTTGTGAATTGAGCTTCTTTAGCGATTTCATCCATGCTGGCATCCACATAACCCTTCAGGCAGAAGATTTTTTCGGCAGCTGTAAGGATCTCTTTTTCATGCGCCTGTTTTTCTTTATCCCTTTTGGATAAGTTCTCCATTATTTTCTCACCCTTCTTTTCAAAATAAGATTACAGAGCCACGTTAATTATTTACATATTCAATATACCGCTGGTATACGAAACGTGTCAACACATTTTTACCATAATTCTACTTTAATACGGCAGGGGGAACGTTTTTATAAAAGTTAATGATTGAAAGACTCCATCAGTTTAGCGGTATACCCTGGATATACTGTCAGCCATGTTGCATATTTTTTCCTGGAGCTCAATCGGTTCCAATATTTCAGCCTTGTCTCCGAAGCCCAAAATAAATCCGTACAGCCAGGCTCCGGGCGGCATAGAGAAGCGCACGCTCAGTCTGCCGTCTTCTTCATATTCATAATTATCGATGCCGAAAATATCATCGATCGTATATTTCATTGCAGGATCGAAAAGCATAATGATATCCAGATGAGCATCCTTGTCATAGGTCTCATCCCACTGCATATCAGCAACGGAATAGGTTCTGGGTACGAAACTGTCACCCATCCTATTCAGATTGCTCATTCTTCTTATTTTAAACAATCTGAAATCATTGCGCAGATGACAGAAGGCATAAAGGTACCAATTGGATTCTTTAAAAATGATCTGATATGGTTCCACTCGTCTTTCGGTGAGTTTTTCATTGGTATAATAAAGAAACCGGATCATCCTGTGGAGTCGTATGGAGTCCTTGATCATCTGTACTTCTTTTCCCAGCTGATCGTACTTGCTCCATGAGGAGAAGTCGATCATGATTTCATTTCCATTTGGTATCATATCCGTATTCGTGATCCCGGAAAGCTTATCAATGAGTAATTTAACCTTTGTATCTTCACTGATGCTTTGGATACCTTTTAATGCATTGACAATTTTTGAGATTTCTTCACCGGTAAGCAAATTCTTATCCAGCTTGTAGCCTTCCACAATGCCGATCCCTCCGTCCATACCCTGATATGTGACGATGGGGATGCCCGCCTGTGCGATCGCATCGACATCCCGGTAAATCGTACGTACCGATACCTCGAATTTTTCCGCCAGCTCCTGAGCTTTTACCTTCTTGTGGTTCAGGAGGTAGGTTATAATATAGAGCATCCGATCCAGTTTCATTTTTTTGCTCCTTAACATTCTGTCCGGCTCTTTAGAGACGTTGACAGATTTTCGTCGTATTTTTTTTGCGAGCCAATATGGTTTTATCATAACACAAAAACCTGACATGTGCATGTCAGGTTTTTAAGGAAGAAACATTATTTACACTTTATTCGTTGCCATAGCTCAACTGCCATCCGATTCCGAATCGATCGATAACAAATCCATAGCTTTTGCTCCAGAAGGTTTCCTGCAGATCCATCGTAACAGTTCCGCCCTCCTTGAGTTGATTGAATATGGATTTTATTTCATCCATATCGTCGCTGCGAAGGACGATGCTGATATTGTTCCCGGCAACGAACGGCATATCGGGAGGAACATCAGAAAACATAATGGTGCTTCCCATCACTTTAATTTCTGTGTGCATTACTAGATTCTTTGTTGCTTCGGCTAGAGGGAACCCATTGTCTGACGGCATATCACCAAACAACATGATTTTAGGTTTTTCCGTTCCAAAAACACCGGCATAAAATTCCACAGCTTCCCGGCAGTTTCCATTAAAATTGATATACGTTTCAACAGCCATTTTTTTCACTCCTTCTCTTCCATTGTAATATTTTCTCTTTACTGGCTTGGGTCTAATTTACACCCTAAATACAAAATTAATAAACACAATGAAAATACAAAATGAATACTATGCAGTAATCTTAAAAAATATAGGAGGTTTTGAATCAAATGGATTATACAATGATTCCTCCCGGGCAGCATCAGCTTCCTCCGCTTCCTTATGATTATAATGCTCTTGAACCGGTAATCAGTGCGGAAACTCTAAGGCTGCATCATGATAAGCACCACAAAGCATATGTCGATGGTCTGAATAAAGCCGAGACCGCTCTGGTGGAGGTACGGAAGAGAAATGACGATCAATTTCTAAAATATTGGGAAAATGAGCTCGCCTTTCACGGTTCCGGTCATATCCTACACAGCATTTACTGGACAATTATGGCTCCTTTGAGAATGGGAGGGCAGCCTGGGCCGCATACGCTATATCAGATCAATTGTTATTTTGGAAGCTTCAATGCTTTCAAAAATCAGTTTATCAATGCAGCCGATGAAGTGGAAGGTTCCGGTTGGGGGATCCTGACATGGCAGCCGACATGGAAAAGGTTGGAGGTCCTTCAGGCTGAGAAACACCAAAACCTGACTCAATGGAGCGGAATTCCAATTTTAGTCTGTGATGTATGGGAACACGCATATTACCTGGATTACCAAAATAACCGTCAAAAATATATTGACTCCTGGTGGGAGCTGATCAACTGGCAGGAAGTTGAAAGAAGGCTTATTCTTGCGATAAACGGCAGGGTTCCTCTTACATTAATGAACGGCTGAGCTTCTACCTGATATCCTGTTTCTCCCCAATGATATGCATGATATCTGCGAGATCATCCAAGGCATGCTTTAACTTTTCCAGTTCAGCATCGTCAAGAAGGGATAATCTGCTCTCTATGAATTCTGCAACCTCTGCCTTGTGCCGACAAAGAAAGTCCTTGCCCTTCTTTGTCAGGGCAACATTGACGATCCGCCTGTCATTCACATCGGAGGAACGCTCTACAAGACCGTCGGCGCATAAACGATCCACCATTGTGGTCAGGTTCGGTTTTGAAATAAATGAGGCCGCGGCCAGATCCGTCATGGATACCGGTTGCCCCTTGGACTTCAGCCAACCCAAAACATGCATAAATCCCGGGGGGAACTCGTTTCTTTCCCTCTCTTTTTCCCGCATGGGTTTCATAAAATGGGTCACAGCTAAAAATCGTAATCGGATCAGTGACTCGCTGACCGTTTGCATTAATTCCTTATTCATTTTCAACCTCCTGCGCATCTGGATTTGTTGTAAATTGGCTATTATAAAGATCCTCATAGAATCCCTTTTGCTGAATCAGTTCTTCATGGGTTCCCTGTTCGATCACGCTGCCGTTTTTCATGACCAGGATCAGGTCGGCATTTTTAATCGTCGAGAGACGATGAGCAATGACAAAGCTGGTACGGCCCTTCATCAGTTCGGTCATCGCCTTTTGTATCAGGGCTTCCGTTCTTGTGTCAACACTTGAAGTAGCTTCATCGAGGATCAGAATCGGCGGGTCTGCAAGAAGCGCCCTTGCGATGGTCAGCAGCTGCTTTTGTCCTTGCGAGATATTGGAAGCCTCTTCATTTAATATCGTGTCATATCCCATAGGTAAGGAGCGAATAAAGTGATCTGCATGAGCCGCTTTCGCAGCATCGATGACCTTCTTCTGATCCGGATCCTCCATGCTATAGGCAATGTTTTCCATAATGCTGCCCTTATAAAGCCAGGCATCCTGGAGAACCATGCCAAACAGGCTTCTTAAATCCCCTCTCGTCATCTTTGTAATATCGATGCCGTCAATGGTGATCCGCCCGTCGTTCAACTCATAGAAACGAAGGAGCAGATTGACCAGGGTCGTCTTGCCGGCGCCGGTCGGACCTACGATGGCCACCATCTGTCCCGGCTTTACATGAATATTCATGTCCTCGATGAGAGGGACATCCTCTCCGTACCGGAAGCTCACGTGTTCGAAGTTCACTTTACCCCGGATCATATCCTTGCGGATTGGTGCAGCATCCCGAATATCCGGCAGCTGTTCCTCCTCATCCAGTACTTCGAAAACTCTTTCCGCACTGGCAATGGTGCCCTGTATCACATTTGCAATGTTGGCGGTTTGGACAATGGGCTGGGTGAAATTTCTCATATATTGGATGAACGCCTGAATGTCTCCCACATCGATCGCCTTTTTCGCTACCAGAAGCCCTCCGATGATGCAGATGAACACATAACCCAGATTATTGACAAAGTTCAGCGCCGGCATGATGATCCCCGACATAAACTGTGCTTTCCATCCGGCATGATAGAGCTCTTCATTGACCTTTTGGAACTTCTCGATGGACTCCTGTTCCTGTCCGAAAACCTTAACGATCCTGTGTCCGGTATACATTTCCTCCACATGACCGTTCAGCTCTCCCAGTGACTTCTGCTGATTCGCGAAATATTTCTGCGATTTTTTTGCGATGATTATCGTTAGTACAACACATACCGGGAGCGTAACAAGCGCGATGAGCGTCATGACCGGGCTGATTGACAACATCATGATCAGGATCCCCGCGATCGTGACCACGGATGTGATCAGCTGTGTCATACTCTGCTGCAGTGTTGTGGCAATGGTATCCATATCGTTTGTTACACGGCTCAGGATTTCCCCATGGGTTCTGCCGTCAAAATATTTCAGCGGCAGCCGGTCCAGCTTTTCCTTCACTTCATTACGCATCACGTAGACGGTTTTCTGTGAAACGCCGGACATGATGTATGACATGGCATACCCGGTCAGAAAACTGATGAGATAAAGAACCACCATCAATAGCAGTATCTTGCCTACATATTCAAAGTCAAACGATGGGATCGGCGAGTATCTGAGTGCCATGACCCCTTCCGCGATCTTTGTCGTAGCTTTCCCCAAAATCTTCGGCCCGAAGATAGAGAATACCGTGCTGGCAATGGCAAGGATCGCAACCGCAAAGAATCTCATTTTCTGCGGAGCAAGATAACCGACCAGCCTTTTTAATGTACTTTTAAAATTCTTTGCTTTCTCAACAGGCATCGACATTCCGCCGCCAGGTCCGTTGCCCATGCCTCTTCCCATCGGTTTCCTTGCTGTCTGGTTGTTGTTTTCATTACTCATAAGCCTTCATCTCCTCTTCAGACAGCTGGGATGATACGATTTCCTGATAAACCTGACAGTTCCTCATAAGATCTCTGTGATTTCCGGTCCCAACTAATTTACCGTCATCCAGAACCAGGATGCGGTCTGCATCCATTACGGTGCTTACACGCTGTGCGACAATAATTACTGCGGAATCTCCCGTCTCCTTTTTCAGAGCTACACGAAGCTGGGAGTCCGTCTTGAAATCAAGGGCAGAAAAACTGTCATCAAAGATAAAGATTTCCGGTCTCCTAACCAGGGCTCTGGCAATGGAGAGCCTTTGCTTCTGTCCGCCGGACAAATTGGTGCCTCCCTGGGCAATTGCAGCGTCAAAGCCCTCGGGCATATCCGCGATAAAGCTTGCGGCTTGCGCAACCTCAGCAGCATGATATACTTCTGCATCGGTTGCGTCTTGATTGCCGTAACGGATATTCTCCGCGATACTGCCGGTGAAAAGCACTGCCGTCTGAGGCACAAATCCTATTTTGCTGCGAAGCTCGCTCTGAGTAAGCTCCGATACATCAACACCGTCAACCAGAATCCTGCCTTCGCTGACATCGTAAAATCTCGGTATCATGTTGACCAGAGTGGATTTTCCTGAGCCGGTACCCCCTATAATTGCTGTGACCTCCCCCGGACCTGTTTCAAAACTGATATTAGAAATCGCCGGCTCTTCTGCCCCCGGATATCGGAAGGATACCTGTTCAAATTCCACATGACCGCTTATGCTGCCGGACAATCGCCTTGCTTCTTTCGGATCGACAATTTCCGGTTCCATTTCCAGCACTTCATTGATTCGCTCTGCGGAAGCCTGCGCCCTCGGAATCATAACAAACATCACGGCGACCATGACGAAGGAAAACATGATCATCATGGCATACTGAATAAATGCCATCATATCGCCGATCTCCATCCTGCTCTGCGATACCCGGATTCCACCGAACCAGACAATTGCAATTGTGGTCATACTCATAATCAGCATCAGCATCGGATGCATGACTGACATTGTTTGATTGATCTTGATAGCCGTGTTGGTCAAATCGCCGTTGGCATCCTTGAATCGTTCATGTTCGTGGGTCAGTTTGTTGAAGGCCCGGATCACGCGGATACCGGTCAGATTTTCCCGCAGCACCATGTTCAGCCGATCCAGCTTCTTTTGCATGGACTTGAAAGCAGGCATAATTGAATAAGCCAGAACTCCCATGAAGGTGATGAGAATCGGAATCGCCACCAGCAAAATCACGGTCAGCCCCTTATCCCTTGAAACCGCCATGATGATGCCTCCGGCACACATGATTGGCGAATAGATCATGAAACGAAGCATCATGACCAGAACAGACTGTATCTGGACAATATCATTGGTCGTTCGCGTAATCAGCGAAGCGGTCCCCAGTTGATCGAACTCATGAAGAGAATAATTCTCAATACGTGTAAAAACCTTATTTCTCAGGTTTTTCCCCAATGCCAGTGCAACTCTTGCCGAAAAGAAAGAGCCGACGATCGAACAAACCGAGCTGACCAGCGCGACGATCAGCATATAACCGCCATATGTCAAAATGTATTGCGTATCTCCCTTCATCATTCCGTTGTTTACCACATCCGCCATCAAGGTTGGCAAAGCAAGCTCTGCCATAGCCTGGCCGGTCATAAACACGAGGATGAGGAAAATCACGAAAGTAAATGGTTTTAAGTTGAACAGTAATTTAATCATAATCCCTAATATTTCCTTTATTGATTCATAATATTTATGTTTATATAACTATTATAGTATCATAATTTGTTTTGTCAAGGAATAATTGCGATTCCTTTCGTCCTTCTCATATTACATTTTCATTAAAATTACATAAAAATGACAGATTCTCTTTATTTACGATAATTATTATATTATTATAGTAGTAGTTAAATTTTCCATTGAAAATTCTGTGGTCCAATACGGATCACTGAAATGTTTTAAATTAGGAGGTGCAACCGTGCAAGAAATGATAAAGAAAAGAATTGCATTCATTATGGTCTTGTTCATCACCGTGTTATTCATGCCGAATATCGCTTATGCCACGACGTATGATGATGCCGATACCATTACATACACGACGGATGCTGAGGATGAAGTCACTTTTGACAAGGACCATTTTAATGATGCGTGTTACGATGTGACCTTGGAAGATCTGGACTATGTCAAATTTACTCTCCCGTCCTCTACATACGGAATACTGTATTATGATTATGATGACGGGGATTATGATTCCAAGGTCACCGCTTCTACGAAATATTACTATGACAGCTCACGTTACCTGTCCAAAGTAACATTCCTGCCCGACGAAGATTTTGAAGGCACCGTTTCCATTACCTATGACGGTTACGACGAAGACGGGAATACCTATGAAGGGAAAGTAAAGATCACCGTCGGTGAGGATGACGAAGACGATACCGCAGAAGATATCACCGATACCATAGACGGAGATGAAGAACTTACTTTTGATGAAGATCATTTTAATGATGTATGTCAGGCCCTGAATAATGAGGATCTCGATTATGTTAAGTTCACGCTTCCTTCCTCCTCTTCAGGAACTTTATATTACAACTACGAATCGGAAGATGACTATGATTCGAAGGTTGCTGCTGCAACGAAATACTATTATGACGATTCTCTGTATTTGTCAAGGGTGACCTTTGTTCCAAACAAAGATTATTCCGGCACGGTAACAATCAAATATACCGGATATGATGAGGACGGTGATTCCTTTACAGGGAAAGTAAAGATTTCTGTAGATGATACCTCTTCCAGCGAGATCACCTACACCATCGATGATGACGAAACCGTTACCTTCGACGAAGACGATTTTTATGAAATCTGTGATGATTTAAACGATGAAGCATTGGATTACGTAACCTTTACGCTGCCCTCCGATTCCAAGGGAATCCTTTATTATGACTATGACGACGGAGATTATGATTCCAAGGTCACTGCTGCAAAGAAATATTATTATGACGGTTCTCCTTATCTGTCCAAGGTGACCTTTGAACCGAAAAGCAGCTTTTCCGGAGTATGCACGATCAGCTTTAAGGGCTATGACACGGATGGGGCCTCCTTCAGCGGTACGGTTGAAATCACCGTAAACGGCGATCTGCTCACAGCTAACGCAGTCACCTACACGGCGCAAGCAGGCTCCAGCGTATATTTCAAGGAAGATGATTTTAACAATGTATGCAAGAAGCTGAAGGGAAACAGCCTCGACTATGTCAAATTTACTCTGCCGGCTGCAACCAACGGCAAATTGTATTACGGATACACTAATTCAAAGAATTACACTTCCGAGGTCAGCGCGACTACGAAGTATTATTACGGCAGCACCCCATTCTTGTTGAATGTGGCTTATGTGCCTGCAACCAGTGCGACGGGTACCACCACCATCAACTACACCGGATATGATACCCAGGGTTTCGCCTTCTCAGGTAAGGTGCAAATCTCTATAAGCGGCACTGGCGGGACAACTACGGATCCCACACTGAAAAAATCCAAGTATTTCGGCGATGTAGATGAAGCTTATTCCTGGGCAGTCGATTATATTGACACTCTGAGCCAGAACGGGATCATCACCGGCTCCACCGGGGAAGACGGCAAAAAACATTTTTATCCCTCCGCCAAAATAAAACGTGGAGAATTTATGCTCCTTCTATACAAGGCATTGAACCTTCAGTCGACTGCCGGCACAGGCAATTTCTCCGATGTAGCGAAGGGGGAATACTATTACGATGCCATTGCTGCTGCAAAGGCATTGGGCATCGCACAGGGATCAGACAATAAATTCTATCCCAACTCCTCCATCACTCGGCAAGACACCATGGTTCTGGCCTTAAGAGCTATGAGCAAGAGCGGCTCCGGCGTAGCGGCGGCCGATGCGAGTACGTTATCCGCCTACGGTGATAACAACGTGATAGACAGTTACGCAAAAGAAGCAATTGCAGCATTGATCAAGGCCGGGGTCATCACAGGCAGTGATGATAATAAGATCCATCCGATGGAAAGCATTACCCGTGCGGAAGCTGCCGCGATCATCTACCGAATCAAATACTGACAGAAGTATTTTCACGAAAACCGCCGTTACCAATTATATAACCTAAAAACCCGCTAACCTGCGGGTTTTTGTTTTCCCAAGCTCCAAAGGATCGGGATTATTCAATGATAACTTTATACTCTTTCATCCAGAAATCGATTTGTAAAAGATATGCCAATAATTGTGGGGCATTCATAAGCTGACCAAACCATGGAATATCGGTATCTTTTTTGATCGATAAGGCAAGCGCCTTAACCGATTTCTTATTGATCAATGGAAGCAATGGTGATGTAGTATCCTCAAGCATAGATAGTATTAGGCCTCGAACCGCTTCAATGTAAGAAGGATTATGGGTTTTGGGATAGGGACTCTTTTTTCTCCATAGCGCATCTTCAGGAAGCAATCCGGTTAAAGCCTGCCGCAAAAGTCCTTTCTCTCTGTTTTTATAGTTTTTCATTTCCCATGGAACATTCCATACATATTCAACCAGTCTGTGATCGCAAAAAGGCACCCGGAGTTCCAATCCGGCCGCCATGCTCATCCGATCTTTTCTGTCCAGCAAGGTAGGCATCCATCGGGTCAGGTTCAAGTAAAACAGATCCCGCATTTTTGAGTCGATCGTACCATCGCCTTCAAAGCGCGGCACCTCACTGATCGCTTCTTCGTACCGATCTGCAACGTATCTCTTCGGTTGAATTGCGTCCAGCAATTCAGGGGAATACAAGCTTAACCGTTCGTTTAATCTCTGTGACCAGGGAAAGGTATTGTTATTTGTATCCGTTTTATAAAACCAGGGGTATCCTCCAAAGACCTCATCCGCACATTCCCCCGACAAACCCACGGTAGCACGTTTTTTGATCCAGCGGCTAAAAAGCAATAAGGAAGAATCCACATCGGTCATGCCGGGTAGATCCCTGGCTATCACTGCAGGGAAAAGAGCTTCGGTTAATTCAGGAGTATCAATGAAAAAAGAGGAATGTCTCGTTCCCAGATAATCCGAAACCCTTTCAATCCAAGGCGCATCGGCATCCGGCTGGAATTCACTTGCTTGAAAATATCGGTCATTTCCGATGTAATCGATTGAAAAGGTGTTGATCGGTTCCTTTTTTTCACCTTGGTAAACCTGGGAAGCAATGGAAGTGATCGCACTGGAATCCAAGCCTCCGGATAGCAACGTGCATAAAGGAACATCGGATACCAGCTGTCGTTTGATGGAATCATAAACCAACTCACGAACATTCGCTGCTGTTTGATCAAAATCCTCCTCATGGGAATGACTGTTCAAGGACCAATATTGTGTTATTCTGGCTGCATTTTGATTTACCTTCATGCAGTATCCCGGTTTTAATTCGGAGATACCGGTAAAAACACCATGCCCCGGAGTTCTCGCCGGCCCTAAAGCAAATATTTCTGCCATGCCCTCCCGATTTAACCTCGGTGCTGCCAATGGATGTGCCAAGATCGCTTTTATTTCTGAAGCGAAGAGAAAGGTGTTTTCTATTTTACTATAGAATAACGGTTTTACACCGATACGGTCTCTCGCAAGAAACAAAGCTCTCTTTTCTGAATCCCAGATTGCAAATGCAAAAATCCCGTTCAGCTTCTGCAGGAACGCTTCTCCCCACTCAATATAGGCATTCAGAAGCACTTCCGTATCCGACCACCCTTCAAAGGCGCACCCTTTAAGAATCAACTCTTTTCGAATGTCTTCCGTATTATATAATTCCCCATTGTAAACCAGGACATATTGATTGCTGCCCTTTTTCCGGATCATCGGCTGCTGTCCGCCCTCCGGATCAACGACAACGAGGCGGCGATGCCCTAAAGCAGCTTCCTCTGAAAACCAAAATCCTGATGCATCCGGACCTCTATTTGATAATTTATCTGCCATTCTCTTCAGCAGAACGGCATCATTTGTATGATTTCCGTAAAAATCCGTCCATCCGACAATTCCACACATATCGTAACACCTCCAAGCATTAAAACAATATATGTTTTAATGCTTCAGGATGTTCTTTTCATCGACAAACCCCGGATGGGCATTTGATTTTATTCTACGCTGCCATTCAATGCTTCAATGATGCACTGTGCTGCAGACATGGCATATTTTTCCCTGAAGTCGTCCGTTCTTATGTAATTCAGATCATTTGGATTGGAGAGAAAGGCTCCTTCGATGATAACGGCCGGCATAATGGTTCGCCTCAATACGGCAAGCTCCGGGCTCACCTTTGCTCCCCGGTTGGGAAGTCCCAGATTTGATGTCAGAGTACTTTGCAGGTTTTGGGCCAGAGCCATTGCTGAAATACCATCCTTTGGCGGATCATCCTTTCCATGGTAATGAACTTCCGTGCCGCTTGGTGTACTGTTCGTATAAGAGTTGTTATGTATGGCTACATATAAGGAGGCACCCAGATTATTTGCGGTATCCTGTCTGTCATACAGGGGTATTGTTGCATCCTCCGTTCTTATCATGTAAATTCTGGCACCTGCGTCTTCCAGCATTTTCTGAAGTCTTAAAGCGATATCAAGGTTGACATCCTTTTCGTTCAGAACGGCAACTCCGTTTTCATATCCCCTCGAGCCCGTATCCGCCCCGCCATGACCCGGGTCAATAACAACCAGCTTCTGCTGTGCTTGTTCTACTACTTTTCCCTCACCCGGGAGCTCCGGATCGCTCACCTCAAAGGTCATGTAAGCCGTCCTCATGGAATCGGATCTGCTCACTGTTCCGAAAGAGAAATCGGTAAGATCTGCGACGATTCTTACGGAATCCTTCGTATATTGGGAATACCGGATGGATTTAATAAATTGATTATCGTCTGTTTTGATCATTCCCTCATTCCGATCCAGCTTCGCATGCTGGATATCAAATACTAGTCTGCTCGGATTTGTCATTTTAAAGCTGGTGAAATCCGTTATTTCTCTGTCTGCATCAATGATGACCTTATTCCCTTCCCGGGAAATCTCGATGTTGTCGATCACCGCTAAATCATCCTCTTCTCTTGCCGGGGAAACAATGCTGACGATCCTGTTTTTATCGTCCCATGATACCTGACATCCGATGGACTCAGACACAAACCGGACCGGTATCATTGTCCTGTTTTTGATGATCCTGGCCGGAACGTCGAGTGTCTTTTCCGTGCCGTTTATGTATGCTTTCATTGAATCGATTTTCAGCTTGACATTCACATTGTTGACCGTGACAGTTACCTCTCCGGATGCTTCACTCCAGTTCACGATTCCCCCCATTGCCTCAAATACCGCTCTTGCAGGAACTAATGTGCGCCCGTTCACGATCACCGGAGGTGAATCGTTTACAATATCAGCACCGTCAAGACGAATCATTATTGAGCCGGAATCTGCAAATGATACGATGGTACTGAATAACACGATGATCATTATTAAAAAACTTGATTTTGCTAATCTATTCATTTTCAAAGCCTTTCCCTCATGATGTTCTTAATTTATTATCTTATAGAATCGATTGTGATTTCAAGGGAATACATTTTCCTCGCTTTCCAGTTTCATACAATTAAAAAAGTTGTTACTCTCACTTGTTCTCCCTGATGCATATAATGAAATATTAATGAAAAGGAAGGTTGATAGTATGAAACCATTCTATGAAGCAGAAGCTGCCGCTACGGAGGAAGATGTTCTGCTGAGTCAATTGCCCCAGGATATCAATCGTATGATGTCAATGATCAACAGAGAATTATCCATCTATTATGATCAGCTTCAGACATATGGAGTTCCAAGAGTAATCTCGCAGTGGATATTCCTCAGTATCGCTACTTATGTATTTCGAAATGCGGAGGATTACACAGGAACAATCCAACAGAGAACGTCTCAGCTCCTCAGAGGCATGCGTGAGGATGCTGCCTTGCTGTTCAATGTTCTACGAGGTTATGGCGTACCCGGCAATCTCATCGATGATATGTTCCGGGACATTATTCGAATCATATTAAGAAATATGGAAAAGGAACCTGCGCCCGGCCCGCGTCCGGGGCCCGGTCCTGGTCCTCGTCCGTCTCCAGGTCCAAACTGGAGTGACTGGGAGGATCTCGGAGGCATATTGACCTCAGCACCGGCGGTTGCTTCCTGGCAGTCAAACCGTCTTGATGTTTTCGGCAGAGGACAGAATCAGGCTCTCTGGCATAAGTGGTGGGACGGTTCCCGCTGGAGCAACTGGGAGGATCTTGGCGGTGTATTAACCTCGGCTCCCGGAGCGGTATCCTGGGGCCCCGATCGCATCGATGTCTTTGGCATCGGCCAAAACCAGTCACTCTGGCATAAGTGGTGGGACGGTTCCCGCTGGAGCCAATGGGAAGACCTTGGCGGAATTCTGACAGCGGCACCGGCCGTTGCTTCCTGGCAGGCAAACCGTCTTGATGTTTTTGGAGTCGGCCAAAATCAATCTCTATGGCATAAGTGGTGGGACGGTTCCCGCTGGAGTCAGTGGGAAGACCTTGGCGGTATACTGACCTCTGCCCCTGCAGCGGTATCCTGGGGGCCAAACAGGATCGATGTTTTTGGAAGAGGCCAGAACCAGTCCCTCTGGCATATCTGGTGGGACGGCAACAGATGGAGCGAATGGGAAGACTTGAGAGGTGGTACCATAACCTCCGGACCTGCAGCAGCATCCACAGGAACAAACCGTCTGGAGCTCTTTGCCCGCGGACAGCGAAACCAATTGCTGTTCAGAACGTGGAACGGCAGCAGATGGAGCTCCTGGGAATCCTTAGGCGGCGTAATTACGTCGGAGCCGGCGGCAGTTTCGTGGGGCGGCAGACGCCTTGACGTTTTTGCGAGAGGTCAAAACAATCATCTGTGGCATATCTGGAGAACCTAAAAGCTTAAATCCGAAGCACCCCAAGTTGAGATTTTGGGGTGTTTTCATTTCATTCTCAATCATGTGGGGTATAATAGAATAGCAGTAAAAAAAAATGAGGAGCGAATCAATGGATTACATTATTTTCGATTTGGAATTTAATCAGGATTTTTCACCGGTCAGCGACCGGAAAATTCGACGGTCTTGTTTCGAAATCATTCAGATAGGCGCGGTGAAACTAGATCAAAACTTAAATACCATCGATACCTTTCAGCGCTATGTGAAGCCGACCATCTATCCAGTAATCAATCCTTTCATTACAGAGCTCACCGGCATAACCACGGAACAGCTCATTTCCGAAGAAACATTCCCGAGTGTTTTTAATGTCTTTGCTGAATTTGCCGGCGGAAGCGATACTATTTTCTGTATCTGGGGTATGGCTGACTTGAAAGAATTGTACCGGAATATTGAATATCATAAACTGGACGAAAACCGATTATCGAAAAGGTATATCAATTTGCAGCCATATGCATCGCTGCATTTTAACCTTTCCCAGAAGAAATTGATGAAGCTGAAAACGACTGCGGAGCGATTAGGTATACCGTTAGCATACTCTTTTCACAATGCCCTTTATGATGCACACTACACTGCAGAAATCTTCAAGAGGCTCAACAAGGAGTCAATCCATGTCAAGCTTTATGACCCCAGTTTTGTTGCGGCTCGTCCAAGACCGGCGAAACAGAAGATCGATTTTGAAAAACTGATCCGGCAGTTCGAAAAAATGTACGCCAGAGAATTAACGGAAGAAGAGCAGAATATGATCAGGCTGGCGTATAAGATGGGAAAGACAGGGCAGTTTCTGAAATAGCGCTCTGCTATTTTGAACCCATTACCTTCTTAATAAAAATATTCACGATACCCG
Organism: uncultured Oscillospiraceae bacterium; assembly: GCA_964612345.1. Lineage (GTDB taxonomy): Bacteria > Bacillota > Clostridia > Peptostreptococcales > Anaerovoracaceae > Anoxybacterium. Next base: position 45,777 of record CAZTEH010000013.1, read on the forward strand.
GGTCAAACTGTTTTCCGGCCTCGTTTATGATTTCTTTCAAGGCTTCCTCCCTGTTCATTGCTTTACGGTATGACCGGTTGCTGGTCATGGAATCGTATGCATCTGCAATTGCAATGATCCTGGCCTCGAATGGGATTTCCTCTCCTTTTAACCTTCTGGGGTAACCTTTACCATCCCATCTTTCATGATGGGAAAGAGTATATTCCGCAAGCTTTGCAAATTCATTGATGGATCGTAAAATCTGATAACCCAATTCCGGATGCCGCTCAATTTCTGCCCGTTCCATCTTGTCCAGTTTACCAGGCTTATCCAGAATACTCAAGTCGATTGCGATTTTTCCAATATCATGCATGAGGCCGATCGTCCTGAATTCTTTCACATCCTCCGGATTCATGTTCAAAGCGGTTGCGATGGATTCACAAAGCTCACCTACGCGTTCCGAATGATTCTTTTCCCTCTCGCTTTTTCCATGGAGTGTCTTCAATATGGTATCGATGGTCTTATGATGCATGCTCTTGCTTTCAGAAAGCTTGCGCCGATACATATGATCTTCCGCCAGCTTAAATATGTTTGCCAGATTTTCGCTATGGTCCTGTTTGGTTGCCCAGCCGCAGGAAACAGATACCATGATATTGTCAATGATCTCTGTCTCAAAAGCGGTATAGATCCTTTTCACCAGCCACTCGGCATCTTCCTGACCTGTTCTGGGCAGCAGGATCACAAATTCATCTTCGCCAAATCGAGCAATGATTTCATCAGCCCTGCATTCTTCTTTCATGATGATCGCTGCTCTCTTCAGCGTGAGATCGCCCATCGCGTGTCCAAAGGCATCGTTGATCAGCTTCAGCCCGTTAACATCAAGCATTACGATGGTCAACGGGAGATTTCTTGCAATATCCAGCCGCTTCAGTTCTTCCTCTAAAAATCTGCGGTTATATAAACCGGTCAACTGATCATGGAGACTCAAATACTCGATTCGATCCTGTTTTTCCTTCTTTTCCGTAAAGTCTCTGAATACGAGCACGGCTCCGTTGATGTTCCCATTCTCATCCTTGATCGGAGAAGCGCTGTCTTCGATGGCGATCTCCTTTCCTTCCTTAGAAATGATAATCATATGATTCTGATCCTGAATCATTTCTCCTGTTTTTAGTACCATTTCCAAAGGATTCTTATATTTTTCCTTTTGATCTTTATTTAAAAACTTGAATATCTTGTCAAAAGGTCTGCCTGCGACTTCTTCCTGCCTCCAGCCGGTTAATTTCTCCGCAACGGCATTGATGATCCCGAGGTTCCCATCCTTATCTATGGTAATGACCGCGTCTCCCATGGATAGCAGCGTTGCCTTCAGCAGCTGCCGTTCTTCATTGAGGGATTTCTCCAGCAGCTTCAAGCCTGTAATATTGATATGACAGCCGATCATCTGCAGAGGCTTGTTATCGGGACCCCATTCGATCACATGGCCGGTAAAAATCAACCATAAAGTGGAGCCATCCTTATGTTTATACCTAACTTCATTGTAAAAAGGAATCTCGCCGTGGCTTTCGATATGCTTATAAAAGCACTCAGTTACGATTGCTTCATCCTCCAGAACGAAGAATTTTTTCATCTCATCAAATGTGTTTCCCAGCTCGTGATCCTCGTATCCCAGCAACTTTTTAAAACCGGAACTGTAGTACAGATGATTGTTAACAAAATCAAAATCAAAATATCCAGAAAGCGTATCATTCAGAATGCTTTCGAGGACATCCTTTTCCTTTTTTATCGTTTCCCGGGCATGAACCAATTCAATGGTTCTTTCATCGACCATTTCCTCAAGATTTTTATTATAAATCTCAAGTTCGATCTTCTGATGTTCAATTTTCTCAAAATCCTCTTTTATTTTTAAAGTCATCGAATTGAAGATATCGGTAAGCTCACCGATTTCATCCTGACTGAGCTTTTTCGCGGCGACGCCATAGTCTCCTTTGGAAACTCTTTTTGCAGCATCGGCGAGAATTGTGATCGGAGATGTGGTTTTCTTAATAAGGGTTGTAATGAAGAAGACCATCCCTGCCATGAAAATGAAGCCTATCAGAAAACAAATGAGAGAAAGCCTTTCTAATCCGTTGACGAATGATGTAGTATCATAGACGATTTCAACCGTTTTACTGTTATCGCTCATGACATTTTTATCTTTCTTCAAGTCGATGAACAGATAGCTTTTTATGATATTTCCGTCCTTAACTTCGAATCGTTTCTCTTTTTTAGCCCGCTCTACTATTGCCAGACTCTCTTTTGTAGGCGTTTTATTAGGACCGCGGCCAATAAATTCTGTTCCGTAGTTATCAAAAACTCTTATGCTCACAATATCAGGGTTTGTTTTTTCCAGCTTTGAGGTTATATTGGCCGGTTTGAGTTCGCTAACAAAGGAACCGAGATCCGGTTGGGTGTATCCAACTTCCAGTAGATATTTATGATCCGATGTTGGCATATACGCATAAGTGGTCAAATATCCCGTTCCAAGGTACGTGCTGAATCTTTCGTACTGGATGGAATCGGCGGCTCTCATACCATTAACGATATCACCCAGTGATTTACTAAACTCCATGAAGTTGAAATTGAGTGTAGCGGGTACAGTGGATTTGATGATGTTTGTCTCACTGTCGATTATGACAAGGTTGTATCTCACTCCCATCTTTGATTTGATCGCTTCAAGAGATATTTTCTCCGGATCTCCTCCGGCTTTTTCAAATTCATATTTAAATTCCAGAATACTCTGCTTCATATCAGCTTCCATATGCTTTTCAAGCATAGCAAAACCAGAGTCGATCATCTGCAGTGTATCGACGACATTCGCTTCGATCTGTCCCTTTTGAAGATTGTAATTGGACATATAAACTTGTTTCGCTTGATAATAAACTAGAAATGATATGACGAGAAGAGTGATTGCAATAAAAGGAAGAATATAAATTAAGATTTTATCTTTCAGCTTCAAATTCCGGTTTTGCATATTTAACCTCTGCATTTTTACTACGACTAAACTCGAATTAATCCCATATATAAGCTACAAATAGAATGCATATCGCTATACGATGGAATTATATCATAGGATTCGACCTTTTTCACCATTTTTTTGTGAAATACTCTTCTCGATTTCCTCTCCGAAATAATAAACATGTTTCTGGCCGCAAATTTTTGGGCGGCCGGTCATGCCCGCTTCCCGGCTTCATTCTATGTATAAATTGTCGTTCTTCGTTATAAAACAGAGTGATTTCTGCATTGATTTTACAGATTGTGCTCTTTTCTTTTCTTACCACTCAAGCCTGTCTACAATTCCGCAAATTTCCTCCTTTCAGCGCGAAAAAACGTTGATATTGCAATGTTTTGCAACAATGGACTTGACCCAATTTCAGGAGGACAAACTGACCTCCAATCAACCAGACCCGCCATACAAACAACATCACCGGCCGTTGAAACTACAGCACCACCGGCTGTGATTACCGATGATGTAAAACCGGCGACACCCGAGCCATCGAGAAACACGTTCGAAAAAGTTGAAAAATCAGATGCTTCTGCTATGAGTCTCATGGCCAGAACAATACCGGCCAATTTGCAGATCAACAGCGTTATGGTTGTTAATGGCGGAGAAGAACAGGTCAAAAACAGAAATTACGTCTATTATGACGAATATGCTGACAGCTTTTTTACCGACCATAGAAATGCTTCTATGACAGACGCGAGAGTATTTAATCTTACTGCTGTTTACACCTTCGAGGATTTCGGAATCACCAACTGGGATGATTTGAATGTCGAAGAGTTAACCTTTACATACGGCGGAAAGCCCTGGGATGCATGGCGCACATATAACGACACAACCGGTGCTTTCGACCTCGACAATGTTATCAACTGGTACGCTGAACTTTATAATCCCGCGGGTGACATCATCGTCCTCGAAACAGACGTATCCTTTGACGACTTTTATCCTTATTTTGAGGACTATACTCTGAATCTCCCGTATGAAGGATTTACCCCTGTTAAAAAGGAAGGCTATCCGGTATTCCTCAGCGATCCTTCCATGCTTGGGCCTCATGATCTGAGTCTGGTATACGGAGGTACAAGTGTCGACAGTATAGGGATCCCGCTAAACCTTTACGATTCCTTCCATACATGGGATCAGATTGATTCCTATGCAAGATATCTAAAAGCTGAGAGCGAGAGCGGCGAAAATATGATCAACGACAAATATGTTGCTGTCAAATCCCTTGCGAAGTCTCAGGCTGGCAGGGATATCTGGAATGTCGTCATCGCGAAGGATGGGCCTTCCGTTGAGGACTACCTGACAGTTACCAAGCCAAAGCTGGCAGACGATCCGCAAGCACTTCTCGATGAGATCGATAATCCGGAAGCGTTGGAAACCGGCTACCATAAGAGCGTAATTTATTTCAACAATGTCCACCCTGATGAAGTTCCTGCCTCTGATGCCATCATGGAATTGATCGACACATTCATATACGGTGACAGCTTGTCCTATAATACCCAGGCAGACGCTGAACACCACCCAAGAACGCAGGGAGACTATGACGGATATACGGCGCAGGGAGAAGATAACATTACGGAGCCGGTTGAATTTACAGTGGATGAACTGCTGGATCAATTCATCCTTGTATTCAACATTACGGAAAACCCTGACGGAAAAGACAATCTGGCCAGAACCAATGAATACGGCTTCGACCTGAACAGGGACGCCGCTTATCAGACTCAGAACGAATCTACGGCGCTGACCGCGGATCTGGTAAAGTGGGACTCCATGGCTATGCTGGAATACCACGGTTATGTAGACGGACTCTTGATTGAGCCGTGTACAGGACCCCATGATCCGAACTATGAGTATGATCTTTATGCTGAAAAAATGCTCAATCAGGGCAACACAATAGGCAAGGCGATGATCGGCAATACCGCCTATACCCAGTATCTCGTGCCGGCCACCGATTATTCCGACGGTTGGGACGACGGCGCTCCGGTTTACGGTCCAATGTTCGCTATGCTATACGGGACCATGGGCTACACCTTGGAGATCCCTTATGCCGTAGAGGATTCCAAGGAAGCCTGCTTCTCCGGTGGTCTTGCCCTCATGAATGACTGCCTGGTAAACAGGGCCGATTATTATCAAAACAGGATTGAATATAAATTAAGAGGTATCAACAACGAAGACAATCGAGAAGTTGACAAATACCTTACAGACCCATATAATCCAGAAAGCGATCCGCTTGGCCGTCCGAGGATTAGTGAAGATGCGAACTTCTTCCCTGAATACTATGTCATCCCGGTCAATGAAAACTTCCAGAAGAATCCGCTGGAAGCATACAAGGCACTGGCCTTCCTTGAAAGAAACGGCGCCAGGATCTCTATAACGACAAAGGAAGTCGACTATGATGATGATATTCTTCCAATCGGCACCTATGTGATCGACATGCATCAGGCAAACCGGGGCTTTGTCAACTCCATGTTGTCCGACGGGTATGATGCTTCAAGCTTCAAGGATATCTACGCGGAACTGGTGATCTCCTATCCTGATATGAGAAACTTTGACTGCCTGACCATCAGGGAAGCAGCCATATTTGAAGGAAAAACAGGATCAGTGGTCAAAATCCCTCAGCCGGTGAATATGATCGCCGGAAACTCCTCCAAGGTTGTTGTCTATAATGACAATATCGATGTAATCAAGCTGGTAAACAAACTGCTTGATCAAGATAAACCTGTCCAAATGTTGACCAAAGAGTTCGGAGCTTATAACAGAGGTGACTTTGTAATCAACAGGGTTGATCTGGAAGCATATGACACAGGATTGCTTGTGTTTGGAGCACCACTGGAGGACACTCCAATCTTTATCGAAACGATTGAAGAACCGGATATCACGATTTTAGGCTCCAAGTCACACTCAAGATTTATTTTGGATATGCTTGGCTTTAACGATGATTATACCTATGCATCCAATGTTGACAGCATCAATGAGGATACGACGGATGTACTGGTAGGCTTTAATAACAACTCCAATGTGACCAGCGTTGTCAGCGGCAGCGGGATCGGTTTCATCGGGATCGGGACCAGCACAATGAATTCAGCAAAAACTAACGGTTTACTGCCGGGATTCGACTGCTTTATTCCTACCCCGAGAACCACAGAAACTTACCGTGAAGGTTTGGTAGAATCTTACTATACCTATGACAATCTGGTCACTGCCAATTACGACCAGACCGATACTGGATATGTAATGAACGGAACTTACATCACTGCTGCTCCGACGAACGGAGAACCTCTGATCACGGTCAGCGGTGATGAAGACTTCTTCAAAGCAGGCTGGTATCCTGGGCACGAAGTGCTGATGGAGAATATGCTTGCCATATACGGTTACTCCGGATCGGATGAGGACGTACCGGTTACCCTCTTTGCCAATAACATCTTCAGTAAGGCACACGCCCAGCATACCTTCAATATGTTTGCCAACGCAGTTTATCTGATCGCATCCGATATTGAGCTGGACAACAGCAGACCGTTCATCAACGCTACGCCTGACTCCCAGGGCGCTTTGATCAACCCTCTTACCGTAACCATTGATTATGAGGCAGACAGAGAAGCCGTTTCGGGGAAATTGATCAGCAAAGACATGGAAAAAAGCAAATACAAAATATCAACCTCTCCGGAAGAAATAGTATATGATGAAGAAGGAGATTGGCTTGACTACACCAGTACTACGTCCATCACATTAACGACTACGGGCGCATTCTTCATCCACGCCTACGCGGAGAATTCCCTCGGCCTGGATACTCAAAAAGTATTCGGTCCGTATAACATCGGGACCCCTGCTTCCAATAACACCGGGAGCGGTGGTCACGGCGGAGGAGGCAGTTCATCTACTCCTGCAGTAACACCTCCTGCGGTAACGGCGCCAGCAATCAGCTTTACTGATATCAATGGACATTGGGCGAAAACCAGCATCGAATATGTAGTGGGCAAAAGCCTCTTCAGCGGTGTGAGCGATACATTGTTTGCACCGGATTCGACCATGACAAGAGGAATGCTCGTAACCGTTCTCGGCAGAGCTTATGGCCTCAATACAACGTCCTATAACCAGAAATCCGTATTTACCGATGTTCCTCAGTCCTCATACTACGCCCCATATGTAGCTTGGGCTTACGAAAATAAAATCGTAAGCGGTACGGGGGACGGCTTATTTGCACCTGATAAACCGGTCACCCGCGGTGAAATGGCAACCATCATCACAAATTACATGAAATACATCGGCAAAGGAACACAAAGCACCGCAGCTCTGAATTATGCGGATGCTGCAGAAATCGACAGCTGGGGTCTCGAGGGAGTTCAGTTTGTAACTGCCAACGGCCTCATGACCGGAACCGACGGAAATAATTTCGACTTCGACGGATTATCAACGAGGGCCCAGGTAGCAGCAGTAATGGAACGTCTTTTGAAATTGATCGGGCAGTAACCACTTCAGTTTAATGGTAAAAAATCCTGCAAATAGAACAGGCGGCTGTAACAGCCGCCTGTTCTTATGACTTTTTATTTTCTGCTTTGCTGCTCCAAATCGACCAGGCAACTACTGCGCTGATCACGATGGCTCCTCCGATCAATGCGAAAAGGCTCGGGACTTCTCCGATATAGAGAAAAACCCAGACCGGATTGAGAAGCGGTTCAACTGCACTGATCAGGGAACATGCCAAAGGAGAGCACTTTCGCACTGCCAAACCATATAAAATATACGGAATCCCCAGTTGAAAGATACCCATAACTAAGATGGAAGCGACGATGGCAGGCGTAACCGGAGTCGGTGAAAAGAAAATAAACGGTATCCCGATGACCGATGTAAATATATGACCAAGCAGAATTCCGCTGGAACGGGAATTGTCATTTGCATGGCCTGTTACAACAAACATGGACGCAAAGGATAATCCTGCCATTAGCGCAAGTAAATTGCCCATCAAATAGCCACCCGAAAGCTTATCCAGGAAGAATAAGGAGATGCCCACCGACGTAGCCGCAACGGTTATGATATCTCCCGGACGAAACTTCTGTCGATAAAAAAGAGCGGATAAAATCAGAATGAAAATAGGCGCAGAGTACTGCAGCACAATGGCATTGGCTGAAGTCGTAAATTTATTTGCCGCCACAAAAAATACGAAGGTGCACATTAAAGCGATACCGCTCAGAACGGAATCCTTATTCACTTGAAATTCTATTTTTTCATATCGCATGTAGAGAAGATAGACACCTGCTGAAATCAAGCTCCTGATCCCGGCAATCACCATTGGATTCCACGGAAGAAACTTGAGCAAGATGCCTGCCGTACTCCATAGAACCGAACAAAGCAACATATAGATAATCGCTTGATTTTTTGAGTCTTTTAATTTCATTTTACTTCTGCCTTTGCTATGACCGTATTTAGCGATTGCCGATAAATAGCATTATATAACATTTTGCCTGCACCGTTAAGATGATTTTCACTTTACTGAAAAATAATCTATGATATGGCTGTGGAGAAGCTTGATTCCGCTTCTGATTTCATCAGGCTCCAAATGCCCGTAACCGATCAGCAGTTTGCTTCGATGCTTTCCATTTTCTATACAGTGATACTCTACAGGGGTGATGTTGATCCCTTTTTCCAGACAGCTTTTTCTGAATGTGTCATTAAAATGGAAAGCAGGAACTTCCACCGCAAGATGCAGCCCCGCATCGTCTCCGTAAGCCCGCCATTCACTGCCGAATGACTGTGTCATCGAATCCAGCAAGACCTTTCTTCGCACACCGTATATCCTGCGCATTTTTTGAATGTGCCTGTCCAGTTTTCTCGTGCGCAGAAACATTGCCAGCGCCGCCTGTTCAAAGATCGGATTTTGAACATCTGTGTAGGTCCTCAGCCGAATCCATTGTTTCTGAAGCTGTGCCGGCAGAATTACATACCCGATTCTCAGCCCGGGATAAACCGTCTTGCTGAACGTGCCGACGTATATAACACACTGGGAATCCATCGCATAAAGGGGTGCAATGGATTCACCGCAGTAACGAAACTCGCTGTCATAGTCATCTTCAATAATATATGCTTCATTATCGCGGGCAAAACGAATCAGGGAAGCGCGGCGCGATGCAGGAAGGATCCCTCCCAGCGGAAACTGGTGTGAAGGCGTAACATAGACAACACGGGCCTTTCTGTTTTTTAAAAGCTCTGTCTGGATTCCATATTCATCAGCCGGAATGGGAATGACAGTACAACCTTTGTTTAAAAAAGTTCGCAGCATGCCGGTATGGCAGGGATCCTCCATGATTATTTCCTGCCCTTCCCCGCATAGCAGGTCCGCGATCAGATGCAATGCATGGGTTGCACCCTGTGTAATGAAAATATCCCGTGCATCCACGAAAATACCGCGGTTTCTGAACAGCCATGAGGATATTTCATTTCGCAGTTCCGGAATTCCCTGTGCCCCTGTATAACCATATTGCTCCGGCGTCAGCTCTTCCGCTGCCTTATTGAGCATCTGCTGCCACAGAAAACGTGGGAACTGTCTCAGGTCGGGACGTCCGGTGCGAAAGTCCGCCAGAAAGGATCGTTCTTGCGGGATTTCCATATGAGATACGATTCCAGGCACTTTTTCCATGCTAAGGCCTTCCGCAACGCGGGTGGGGGCGCCTTGACTGCTGATTACAAAGCCCTCTGTAATCAGCATATCGTATGCCTCACTGACGGTGCTGCGGGAAACATTCAAACCTCCCGAGAGCTCCCTTGTGGAAGGCAGAGGTTCACCCGCCTTCCGCCTGCCGCAGATCATCTGATCTCTCAAGGCCTGATAGATTTGGCGCCGCAGTGATAATTCATTTTTCCTGTCTAAATTAATTCCCCACATACATTCCTCCACCTTACATACTTTTCTTAAAACTGGACTGCAATAATTCCCCGCAAACTGGCACTTTTACTACACCAGTTTAACTTGTATTATTATATCATCCCAGATAGAAATCGCAATATTTTTAGGGAGGGTTGTAGATTGAAACAATTGGCGGGTCCGTTCTACTTATTCTGTGCTTTTACTCTTGCAGGAACCAGTGTCCTGTCGGCACAGTATGTTTCTGTTAAGCTGGGGACATTTACGATCACTGCTGTCAGTCTATTCTTTGCCCTGCTCTTTTTGCTGCCGTTTTGCCGGGGAAAGCTTATTGAGGCAATTCGTATCATGTCTGTAAAAGATTTTGCAGCTCTGGCTGTTCAGGCACTGTTCGGCATGTTTTTGTTTCGCATGTTTTTGATTATCGGCATCACCCATACCAGCGCGGGAGAAGCCGGTATCTTGACCGGCGCAACGCCGGCAATAACGGCTATCCTGGCGAGTGCAGCATTAAAGGAACCCTTAGGGAAAGACAAGTTCATCGGTATAGTAAGCACAGTCGGAGGGGTATTTCTGATACAAGGACTCTTTCTGCCCGAGAACAGTTTTTCCATGGAGCATTTTGCAGGGAATATGCTCGTGTTATGTGCTGCGGCATGTGAATCGCTGTTTAATATCTTATCACGTTATTTTGTCCGTCGATCCAGCTCCAATGAGGAACCTACGCTTCATCCTGCGGTACAGACTGCCTTCGTTTCCGCAATTGCCCTGGTTCTATGCCTAGTTCCGGCAATGTTTGAAAGCCCTCTGCCGCGCCTGGCCGCAATCGGCATGAAAGAATGGTTCGCCCTATTCTGGTATGGCTTCTTTGTGACAGCACTGGCATTTATTTTCTGGTATGCCGGCATAAAGCGCTGCGGTGCAATCACTGCCGCAGCCTTCTCCGGCATGATGCCTTTTACATCCCTGCTGCTGTCCGTACTGCTGCTTGGAGAAAATGCCGGATTGCGCCAGTGGACCGGCGGCGCTTTGGTGATTGCAGGCATCATTCTCATTGGAATCAGCAAAGAAAAACAGATGGGATATTCTCACGAAACCGCCGACTTTTAGAATGCTTCGCATTAAAGTCGGTGATAGGTTTCACGGTTTCTAAGAAAATATCCCATCTGTTTTGGAAGCCACATCCTGTTTCTTAGGTAAGCAATGCCCGGTCGTTGGCAAACACTTCGCCGCTGACCTTTCCAAACCGGCACAGAAGATCTTCCACAGTAAGTTTTTGCTTTTCCTCTCCCCTGATATCCAGAATGATTCGCCCTTCATGCATCATGATCAAACGGTTACCATATTGGATGGCATTCACCATGTTGTGGGTAACCATAAGGGTCGTCAGATTCCCTTCTTTGATGTATTGATCACTTAATTGCAGCACCTTTTCGGCGGTTTTCGGGTCAAGGGCTGCGGTATGTTCATCGAGAAGCAGTATCTTCGGCCTGATCAAGGTAGCCATCAATAGGGTCAATGCCTGCCTCTGTCCTCCGGAAAGAAGTCCAACCTTAGCGCTCAAACGGTTTTCCAGACCCAGGTCCAACTGACTCAGATATTCTCTGTATCTTTCCCGTTCTTTGTTGGATATTCCCCATTTCAGGCTTCGCGACTGGCCGCGGCGAAAAGCCAGGGCTAAATTTTCTTCAATACCCATATTGGCTGCAGTACCCATCATAGGATCCTGAAAGACTCTGCCGATGGATCCCGCACGCCTATGCTCCGACAGCTTTGTCACGTCGATGCCGTCTATGAGAATGGAACCCTGGTCAACGCCATGGACCCCTGCAACACAATTCAAAAGGGTAGACTTTCCGGCTCCGTTTCCGCCGATCAAGGTTACAAAATTGCCTTCTTCAAGGGTAAGGCTGACATTGGTCAACGCTTGCTTTTCATTGATGGTTCCGATATTAAATTTTTTAGATATTCCATTGATTGTCAGCACTTATAGTTCCCCCTTTATAGATTTTTTGAACGGTATCAGATAACTTCTGAATACAGGCAGTGATAATGCAATTGCTACAGTAATCGCGGTAAACATCTTTAAGTCGTTGGCCGGCATTCCCATCTTCAGCACCAATGCGATAATAATTCGATATGTGATAGCTCCCAGCACCAAAGAAAGTAAACGGTTAAAGAAGTTTTTCTTACCAAACAGGACTTCTCCAATGATAACCGATGCCAGACCTATTACAATAGAACCTATTCCCATTTGCACATCGGCAAAACTTTGGCTTTGTGCGATCAAAGCACCGCAGAGTGCAACAAGTCCATTACTGATCACAAGACCAAGAATGATCATGTTGTTTGTATTGATTCCCTGAGCACGTGCCATCTGGGCATTGTTTCCCGTGGCGCGGATCGCAGAGCCGATTTCCGTTCCGAAGAACCAGTACAGGATGCCGACTACTCCGATTACACAGAGTAGTCCGAAGAGAATCACAGCACTCGAGTGGTTTAGGCCTAATTCTTCAAATTTGGTATAAACGGTATCCATACGCAGCAGTGAAAGGTTCGCCTTTCCCATGATACGCAGATTTACAGAATATAGAGCAATCATTGTCAGTATTCCTGACAGCAGAGCCGGAATTTTTAGCTTCGTATGTAAAAGTCCCGTTACAAGCCCTGCTGACATTCCACCTAAGAACGCGATGGATGATGCCGCAAATGGATTCATCCCGCTGTATATCAAGCTCGCTGCGATGGCCGCCCCCATTGCAATACTGCCCTCTACTGACAAATCAGCAATATCCAGAATTCTGTATGTGATATAAACGCCGATTGTCATAACCGCCCATAGCAAGCCCAGTGAAATCGCGCCTAGCAAAATTTGTAACATTATTTTTCCTCGCTCCTATTACTCTATTATATTGATTGATTATTCAGCCTTGATCACGTACTGTTCCAACTCGGCTGGGATCGTTAATCCGATTTCTTCTGCAACCGTTCCATTGATTGCAAAATCAAATTTAGTCGATGCTTCAATCGGCATGGTTGCCGGCTCAGCCTCACCCTTAAGGATCTTTATTCCCATCAATCCTGTCTGATATCCAAGATCGTAGTAATTGATTCCCAGTGTAGCTAATCCGCCGCTGTTAACCATTCCGGACTCGCCGCAAATAACAGGAGTCTTAGATTCTGCTGTCACTCCATGAACCACAGGCATTGCGGATGCAAATACGTTATCCGTTGGAATATAGATCGCATCGCATTGACCAACGATTGATTGAGTTGCCTGTTGTACATCGTTTGAATTGGTTACTGTAACTTCAACGTATTTCAAACCCTTCGCTTCAATGGCTTCCTTGGCAAGTTTTGCCTGAAGGATCGAGTTGTCTTCACTGGAAGTGTAAAGTACGCCAACAGTCTTTGCATCTGGTACTAATTGAACCAGCAGATCGATCTGTTCCTTGATCGGATTCATGTCGGTTGTACCGGTCACGTTTCCTCCGGGAGCATCATTAGAATCTACAAGTCTTGCAGACACATAATCCGTTACAGCTGTTCCGAGGATCGGAATGTCTGTTGTTTTTCCAGCGATTGCCTGGGTAGCCGGAGTAGCGATTGCTAATACCAGATCTGAATTGTTGCTGACAAAACGGTCACTTATGGTTGAAAGATTACTTTGATCTGCCTGCGCATTCTGCAAGTCAATCTTAATATTTTCACCATCCACATATCCATTGTCCTTCAGCGCAGCGATAAAGCCTTCACGTGCAGCGTCCAGCGCTACGTGATCCACGTATTGAACGATACCGATGTTATATACTTTTTCATCTACGGACTGTGAATCGGCTTCTTCCGAACCGGCACAGCCCGCGCCCATCACAACGAGCATTACAGACAGGACGAGCGCCATAACCGGTTTTCCATACTTTTTCATTTTAATTTCCTCCATACTACAAAACTACAATAAATTAAACTTACTTATATCAACTAACCTGGCCAGGTTCAATTGAGAACGAACAAATCGGTAAAAAAAAATCGCCCCTGTTATAAACAGGGGCGAAATATTATTTCGCGGTACCACCTTGTCTTTGTTGTTTTTGAAACAACCTCAGCAAGCAACAACCATCGCTTCTCCAATATAACGGTTGGACTCCGACACAGCCTACAGGGCAATCGCCTTTGAGTGTGCAGCTCTCAAGATGAATTCACGGTACTGATATCCTGCTTTCTTCCACCGACTGAAAGCTCTCTGTAAGAATGCGTATAACCGCTACTGGTTCTTGGTCATCACTTTTCATGTATTTATTGTTATCATTATATTAATCAACATAGAATTTGTCAACTATTTAAATTTTAATCTGCAAAATACTTTGAAGCTTCTTAAATGAAAAAGTAAATGCAATTTTTAAGGGTTCCAATTGCGGTTAGTCT
>CAZTEH010000014.1:0-11955 GCA_964612345.1 uncultured Oscillospiraceae bacterium
TTTGAAGGATTTTAAAATTAATTTCTAAATACAGGGTATATATTCGAAAATGTTATAGCAAACTCTATGGAGGTCGTTTGATGGATTTTGATAAAACAATAAGCTTATTAATCTTTGGTGGCAACCCAAATGGGAGGATGATGTGCGAATTATCCAACTGGAATGGTAGAGTATATAAAATATCAAGAAACGAAATCCAACTATTTTCTGATAGAAATGATGCCCAGCATACAGGAGTCTATTTTCTCTTTGGGAAAGATGAGGATGGTAATAATACAATATATATTGGAGAAGCAGAGAGGGTATCTGATAGACTAAAAGCACATATTACAGATATAAAATATTGGACTGATTGTGTGGTATTAATAAGTAAAGACAACCACTTAAATAAAGCGCATATTAAATTTTTAGAAAACGAATTTTTTAGAATGGCCAAAGATGTAAACAGATATATCGTTGTTAATACCAACATACCAACCCGATCATCAGTTTCAGAATATGATAAAGCAATGTTAATGGAATTTATTTCACATACTAAACTTTTAATAAGTACTTTGGGATATAAAGTTTTCGAGTCAATTTCTGATTTGAAACCATCCAATAATAAAATACAAGATTGTTTTATGATTACCGCATCTAGGGGTATAAGTGCTAAAGGGATTATTGTTTCAGACGGATTTGCAGTGTTAAAGGATTCAATCATTTCAAGCACTGCAAAATCAAGTTTAACTGCGAGCACACTAGGACTGCGAGGTAGCTTGCTAAAAAGAGGAATAATTGATGAGGATTTTAAATTTACTGAGGACTATGTATTTTCTAGTCCATCTCTTGCTGCGGGTATAGTCCTAGGTGTAAGCTCAAATGGCAGAATTGCATGGAAGAATAGGGATGGTAAAAGCATAAAAAGTATTGAAGAAGAGGAATTAATTTGAAAAGACAAAAGTTAACGAACGCATGGATTATCAGTAATATTAAATGATGGTTTAGGCATCGTAAATGTGAATAATGGGGGATAAAATATGATAATATGTCCATATTGTAATGTGGCTTTTACTACATATGTTGATACACATCTTTTTACCGGAAAATCGGTTGATGATAATGAAGATAGAAAAAAAGCGTATCTAGTCGAAGGAATCTATTGCCCAGAATGTGGTAATTTCATTCTATACCTGAAGGCAGGTTCTGCTGAATATGTAGAATATAGAGACGATTATGATGATGGGAGATGGGAATTAATCCAAATTGATAAACAAGAAATGCTCTGCCCGAAAGAGTATGATTTTGAATTATCTGAAGATGTTCCGGATTCTTATAAAGATGATTATAGAGAGGCTTTAAGTGTATTAAAAGCAAGTCCAAAGGCTAGCGCGGCCCTTTCGAGAAGGATTTTGCAAAGGCTTTTAAAAGATGAATACCAAATTAATAAATATAATCTAGTTGATCAAATCACCGCATTTATAAATAAGGAAGATATACCAGAATACTTGGCGAATTCTGTTGATGCAATTAGAATCATAGGCAACTTTGCAGCGCATAGCCAAAAAAGTAAAAATACGGGAGAAATAATTGAAGTCGAAAAAGGTGAGGCTGAGTGGACGCTTGAAGTTTTAAAGGAATTATTTCATCATAAGTTTATACAGCCTAGAAGGCTTGAGCAAAGAATAAAGAGCTTAAATGAAAAATTAGGCGAACTCGGAAAAGGCCCAATGAAACAACGATTGGAAAACATGAACGAAAATATGGCAGAATGATTCTACTAGTTTGTGTTAACATTTACTGACTCCATTTTAACTCCAATTTTTTGCGAGTCAAAATTGCCAGATAAAAATATGCGAATATAAACAGAATTATTAACAATCTAATTGGTTCTAAACGCCAGCTTTCTCGTTATGATTGGCTGGCGTTTTTATGTTTGCTATTTTTAGCGGAGATAAGTTAAGAATTTTGTACTCAATTAGTATTGTTTTTGGCCATAGTATTTAATAAAGGGAACCAAATTTTTGTTACATAAGTATAAAAATTTGAATTGTAACGCATAATATGTTACAATGAAAAAAATAGCGTTACGAGGTGATGATGTGAACGATTTTATCGAAAAAATGTTGCACATTAAGGTATCAGTATCTGAGTATAAAGATGTGGACAAGTTTCCACTATATTTGAAAGGAAGATATCGGTTCTGTGTTTTAGGAATCGCGGAGAAGGACTACCTTTTGGCAGAACCAAAAGAAGTAATCAATCTTGCAACGCTTCGAAAGCAGCGTGAACAATTGAAAAAATTATCCAAAATGGAGTGCGTGCTGTACTTTGATAGTGTGAAAACCTACACGAAACAAAAGATGATAGAGGAAGCAATCCCTTTTATTATTAAAGAAAAGCAGATATATTTGCCATTTTTAGGCATGGTTCTTGATAACGAAGGCGAGCGCCATTTACCAGAGGTAAAAGAAATTTCATATTTGACCCAAAAAATGTTGCTTGTTGCTATCTATCAAAAGTGGAAAAAAATCTCACTCACTGATGTTGCCAAAGCTCTTTGTGTGTCCAAAATGTCTATCACAAGGTGTTTTGACGAAATGGAAGCATTGGAAATACCGATTATCTCGAAATCTGGAAGAAGCAGGTATTTTGTATGGGAGAAAGATAGTATTGCATTATGGAACACGTTGCGCTCTATTTTGCGGAATCCAGTCGTAAAAGAATATCGTTTGGACAAACCTCTCAATAGGAGAGAGCTTCTTTTAGGAGATATGTCGGCTCTTAGCTGGTATGCTCTTATAAATGATAATGTATTTCGAACATATGCAATAACAAAAGACTTCGCTAAGTATTTGAAGATGAATGATATCACCTGCGTTCCAAAAGGCGAAGTGCCTGCCGAGGTAATTCAGGTTGTGCAGTATGATATTCCATTTGGTGATGGGACCGCAATTGATCCATTAAGTGCGATACTGTCAATATCTGAAGAAGAAAAGAACGATCCTCGCGTTGCGGCGGCCATAGATGAAATTGTGGAGGAAAAATTAAATGATTCACGGAATTGAAACCTTTAAAACATATTTTTATGATTATCAGGAACAATATGTGCTTATTGGCGGTGCAGCCTGTGATATTATCTTCGAGGATTTGGAGACGGACTTTCGAGCAACAAAGGACTTAGACATGGTGCTTATTGCAGAAGCATTGACTCAAGAGTTTGGCAAAAGGTTTTGGGAATTTATTAAAGATGGTGGCTATGAACATCGTGTCAAGAGCAACGGATCTTCCCAATTTTACAGGTTTGATAAGCCAAAGAGTTCGGACTATCCATACATGATTGAATTGTTTTCGAAAAGTGACATGTTACTTGACGATGTTGATTACATATGCTTACCCATCCACTTTGGTGACGAGATTTCCAGTTTGTCTGCAATTCTTTTAAATCCTACATATTATCAGCTGCTATTGGTTGGTAAAACGATTATAGATGATGTGGTAGTTCTATCTGCCCTGAGCCTGATCCCTTTTAAAGCGAAAGCGTGGCTTGATCTTTCAGAGAGAAAGGCAAAAGGATATCGTGTAGATGAGCGTAACATAAAAAAACACAAGAACGATGTTGTCCGTCTTGCTGCTATACTTTCCGGTGACGATAGATGTGAACTGCCGGGTGAAATCAAATCAGATATGGAAAAGTTTATTACCCAAATCGAAGAGGAGCCTATTGATCCCAAGGCCCTGAATCTCGCTGGAGTTTATTTTGACGACATTATACAGGTGCTAAGAAAAGTCTATCTATGAAATGCATGAAATAACCTTATCTGACCCCATTTTGGGATGAAAGCTTTCCATTGGTACTATAAAAGCACAAGCAAATAACCCGGGCGCTGGGTTTTGATATGCTCCCTTCATGACTAACAGTGTTTTATATTTCACTGTCTCTCATAAAGGGAGCATATCAATTGAGTTCGGTGCTTGTTTTTCTATTCTATATACTGACCCGGTCGAGTTCTTGCAGACCATATTGCTCAATGAGGTTGATCAGCTTGACGGGATATTTGGAATCTGTCGCGTAGCCGCATCGTTTCAGGGCCCAAGCGCCCAGCGAGCTGTCATACATGACCATTCGGTACGGCTCGTATCGCGAGGCGTTCATGAGAAGTTTGTTGTGGTCGGCCCAGCTTTCGCTCACATTATAATACGCTCTGAATTTATCGTCGATGTGGTATTTGACACCGTTGTATTCCTCCCAAGTGTTTGATATAACAGTGCCTGCAGTTCCTGTGCCTTTGATCCCAAAGAGATTATACGAAAGTTCTCCGCTGTATTTATCGACAGGAATGCTCTGCCCCCATCCGCTCTCAAGCATCGCCTGCGCTGTCTGCAGCGCCGCCGACATCCCTGACTTTTTCGCATCAGACAAGGCAAGTTCTGATGCCATGCTTTGGAATTCATTTTTGGCAACGATGGCCTTTGGCGGATACAATGTCCCGGTATAAACTTTGACATTGACGGCTTCCGTAGCGATCGCCTGGCCGCTGCCATAGGTCCCGACCGCTTTCAATTTCCAGGATCCGCCGTCTCCCGATGCAGGAGTATAGGTAAATTCTTGTGAAGCATTCTGCAGGGTCGCGATAACTTTCTGCTTACCCGTCGAAGTGTTTGTCATAACATATTTTACACCGGAAAGCGTGATATTGCTTGCAACCTTCAGTTTGGCCGGTGCGGCACTCGTGATGACCTGATCCGGTCCTGCTCCCTGGAGCATCAGTTTCGCGGTTCCTGCCGCATACACTGAAATAGCATTGCTGGTATACATGATCCCGTCGGTGCCTGTCACACGCACAAAGAGTTCTTTGTTCCCGCTGTTTTCCGGCCCGGGAAACCAGGTATAGCTGCCGTACGCAAAGTTCACCAGACTTTGCTCTGTGCCGGTCGCTGTATCCCGCGAAATATACTCTGTGCTGAGTACCTCAAAATTCCTCGTTGTCGAAAGGGTCACGGGTCCGTTTACGGTTTGCCCCGACTTTACCCCTGTAAGTGAAAGCGTTCGCGGTACAGTGGCTATTATGGAAACGGATTGCCCGGGATATGCCTGTCCCTTCTGGTCATATGCCGTTGCGCGCACAGTCACATTGCCGTTATATTCCAAAGTCGGCGTCCAGGAATAGACGCCTGCCGGATCTTGTTCTGAAGTTTCGGTGGTTTTGCCGGTATCTGCATTCTTGATTTCATATTTCACATACGCTGCGGAAAAGTTAAGGTTTGCCCCGAGATTCACAGCACCGTTCACGGTTTGATTTTGTGTCAGTCCGGTCAACACAACGTTCGGTGTCAATGCAACCTGAACCGGCTTTGTATTGCCTGCAAGGAATTTACCGCTGCTGTCGTAAAGCACCGCCGCAAGGACCTTTTCTCCGCTGTCACTCGTTTTCGGCTGCCATTGGTAGGCAGCTGTGGGATCACTTCCGCTTGCAATGATGAATCCCGACCCGGTATTCGGGTCAAGCAGCAGGTATTTGATCTGCGTTGTGCCTGTCGGTACGGAAGAAGGCAATGCCGCCTGCAGAGAAGTAGTTCCGGTAATCGTTCCGTCCGTCTGAACGGATACGATATTCATATCAAAAAAAGGAGTGATGCTTGAGGATTCTTTCGAATCGATCGCGATTGTGCGCGCATCTTTGTTCCATTGAATCCCTACACCAAGCGCATTTCCGATTAGCCGGATCGGCACAAAGGTCATGCCATTGACGATTTGCGGTGCTGTGTCACTGAGATCATAACTCTTGACGCCGTTGATCGTGTATTCGACGAAGTTACGGTCGACACGAAGCAAAACAGAGCGGTCTCCTTTGGTGATGTACACGCTTCTGTCGGCATTGTTCCATTTTACCTCGGCACCCAGCTCCTCCGAAACGATTCGTACCGGCACCAGCGTCCGATTGTTTTTTATCATAGGCGCGGCAGAAGCGTCGATATTCCGACCGTCAATATTCAATTTGACGTGCGTGTCCGCACAGGCAGTCGGCATAAGACAAAAAATCGTCGTCAGAACCATCAGTGCCGCGAGCAGCGGGATCAACAATTTCCTCCCGGTTCTTTTCTTTTTATTCATCCTGTTCATGATCAGTCCCCCTGTATATTTCTCTAACCATCCATTTGTTATTAATAGCATACCATTTTTCGATATGTTTGGTCATAATTATTGCTAAAAACAGGCATAATATTGTTTTTCTCCAGATCTGCCAGATTCCATTTTGACTCCAAAACTTTTTAAGCAAAACATTGATTTGCTTAAAAAGTTTTGGTATAATAAAAGCAAAATTATAATAGCAAAATTTAATTTTGCTTAAAATGTTTTGGAGGGGTGTAAGATGGGAGAGAACAAATTAACGATGGAAGAAAAATTTTTCCGTTCAATTTCTAAGTATCTGGAAAATCGAGAGGAATTAGATATAAAGAGAATATATAACATATTTCCAGATGTAAACAAAAAAACGATCTCTTGGAGATTATATAACTTGGTGCAACAAGGCAGAATTTATAGGACGGGCCATGGATATTATGCGATGACAGAAAAAAAAGGAAATAATGCAGCTGGCTATAATTATTTGCAAAGGAAATCAAAAGAAGTCTACGATTTAGTGAGTGAGTATGGATATCAGTTCTACATCTCGGGATTGGATTCATTAATTGGGGAGATTTTGCATATACCAGAGCAGTATCCAGTTATTTTGATAGTTGAAGAAAAAGGAATTGATGAAATAAAAGAAGCCTTGAATAACAAAAAAGTATTTACTATTTCTGAAAATGATAAAAAATTAATAGACAACAGTATTATCAAAAATAAGATAGAAGTAATAATCCTTAGGGGAAAAGACTTTTCATTGGCATCTGAATATATAGCGCATAAGGAAAAAGGGTTTGTTGATTTATATTATGCAATCACAAGGCTTGAGTATATATTTTCAATTCCTGAATTATCAAGAATTTATGAGAGCATGGAGAGAAATAAATCGATCATTATAACCAGTATGAAAAAATCCGCTAAAGATAGAGGAATCGTAACGGAAATAAATTGGCTGTTAGAATTGAATAAAGCGTCTAAAAAGTCAATAGAATTCATGGATTATCAAATGAGGAAATCAAGATGAACTATATCTTCAGTTTCAAAAAAAATTGGGAGATAAGATAATTCTTAAGGGTGGTGCGGCTACTCAGTTTTATATCCCTACAACGGCACAAAGAACCAGTATCGATATTGATATGATATGTTTGGCGACGATGGAAGAGGCTCATACTGCAATAAGCGAAATCGAAAAGGAATTGAATGGAGAAGATGACTATGCAAAATTAATTCTTTACAAACCAGAAAATCCGAAAATGAGATTAAATGCCCTTGAAATATATTATGAAATGGTTCCAAGTGTATGTGATGAAAAAGAATTATTTGCTACGAAAGGAAGGCAGCAAGTAAAAATTGAGTTTTTGTTTTTAAATGGAGAGTATGGAATCCAAAAGATTAAGCGATAATGTTTTGATGCTAAGGGCAAATGATTTTCAGGCATTATATCTTCGAAGCATTGTTAACCGTGATAAAGCCGGTTGGGCGATAGTGGGTTATCAGCTTGAGTTACTTGCTAATTACATATTTTATGATGATGCAAAGGTCTTGCAATTCAGAAAAATTGAAGAGATAATTGAAAGACTAAAATTTAATAATATAAAAGGTCCTGAAAAAGGGCAACTTGGAAGAGTCTTAAGAACTGTGCTAGAAGAAAGATTCGGGCATTTTGAAGGATTAACAGCAGAGCTTTTCAGAAAACGTATTGACCGAATCATATGGGAGTTGATCTCATTTTTAACATATGATGAATTAGAACCAGCAGTACAAGAATTCTTTGATAAGATGTAGTTCAGATCAGGGCCGTGCTTGCGATATGCTTGTAAAAACGATTATAACAAAAACCCGCCAGAATAATTCTGAGCGGGTTTAATGTATTTTTTGAAGATATCGTTTGATAAATTATTTAATCCCATGAAAGCATTTATCAATATGATTTTTCTCCAAGGTGTTTTTCGTAAGTTGTGCAATTATTATAGTCACAAGGATTGAAACGGGCAGAGCGATGAAAATTGGATCAACCATTGCCAGTTTTGCCAGAGCAGTATCTTTCACAATACTTGTTTTTCCAGTTAGGTTGAAACATAACTGCAAACTGGAGGATTCTTTTTCATGGACAAAGAATATCCAGAATACAGCAGTTACAAATCCGGAGACCATACCCGCTTTGACTGCAGCTGTTGATACTTTCTTGAAATAGAGAGCACTGATGTAAGCAGGCAAAAAGGTTGCGGCACAAAGCCCAAAGAACAAGGCTGTTCCGGTTGCTATGACGGCCATTCCGGAATCAAGATATTTAGACAACCATGCCAACACTGTAGTTAAAATAATACCGATAAAAATGGCAATTCGAATGACGAGGATCGAGTTTGATGATTTACCCAGTGTCTTTTCGTAAATATCTCGTCCTGCTGCAGATCCGATCGTGTGAAACTGTGAGCTAAGCGTTGACATGGCAGCGGCCAATAAGGTAACCATAAAGACAGCACCATACCAATCGGGAAGATAGGCTTTAATAAACTGAGGGATTATTTTATCGGTACTTCCTGCTGCAACGGATGCGATTGAACCCGTGTCGCTAAAGAAGGCCACATTTGAAAGTGCACCGACAAGAAAAGCAACACCTGTCATCATAAAGATGAACACGCCGCCGGAAACAACAGCGCGATTTAATTCACGATTGCTTTTTACAGTCATAAATCGAACCACAAGTTGTGGCTGAGCTAAAACACCAATTCCGACACCCATGATAATGGTGGAAACAAGACTCCACCAGATAGGTGAGCCAAAACTAGGCATAGAAGTCCAACCTTGGAAACCGCCCTTTATCATCATGGCAGTTTGCTCTTGCGCTGCAGGGTCTGCAAATAGAGCGGTTAATTTTGTATGTGCAGCAGTTACACCCCCTAACATGTTATATACATAAATTAGCAAGAATAACATGCCTGAAAACATGATTAAACCTTGGAATGCATCGGTATACATAACTCCCTTCATTCCACCCATCCAGACGTAAATTGAAACGATGGCAACAAAGAATAGTAATGATACTTCAAAAGGAATATTGAAGTAGGATTGAATAAAATCAGCGCCTCCCTTTACAACAGCTGCTGCATAGACGGGCATAAATAAAAAAATTACGAGTGCTGAAAATCCTTGGATAAACTTGCTTTGAAATCTTGTTCCAAGAAGTTCGGGGAAGGTGTGAGCATCTAGATTGTGCCCCATTTTTCGGGTTCTTTTACCAAAAATAATAAATGCAATAAAAATACCGACGAAAATATTTAAAAAAGTAAGCCATAACAGTCCCATTCCCAGTGAACCGGCTGCCCCTCCGAAACCAACGATGGCAGAAGTGCTGATAAAAGTTGCCCCATAGGATAACGCCATAACCAGGGGATGTATCTGACGACCGGCAACCAGGTAATCGTTTGCAGTTTTGGTTTGCTTATAGCCCAGATAACCAAGATAGGTGGTTATAAATAAATAGATAAGTACAGTCACAATAATATAAATCATCTTCAAACTCCCTTCGATTTGTATTATGAATTTTTATACTAAAAATTTTCTTCTATTTTGCCATCTTCCGCTTGCCACTTGATTTCTTCGCTAATTTGCTGCATTTCGTCATCGTTCCCTTTATTCCAATTAATAATTCCGTAAACGACACAGACGACAACGCTTAAAATGCTTAATACAAAAGCACAAGAAACCCAAAAATCTCCCAATCCAAACATGAGACTCCTCCTTTCTAAATTTTCCCAAAAAATAAAAAAGACCTTAAAAAGGTACTCGCAAAAATTTAAGGTACAAAAAATGTTCAAAATATCTACACTTTGAATTGTTCAAGCGCATAGATAATGATATTTAATTAACCTACCGAGCTACCATCTACAACTGAATATTACTAAATAATTATGCAGAAATCAACATAAAAATCACAAAAATGATGAAAATATCCAAAAAGTTGGTAATATTAAATGTCACCACGAAGATACTATAGGGAAATACCTTTAAAGGTTTCAAGCAATCTGGTGACCTGAAGGATCTCATCTCTGGTAGCATTTCTTAGCAAGGAAAACAGCCTTTTCATTTCCGGGCGCTTCTCCAAATTTTCCGGATATTCATTATTCGTATCATCTAACGGGATTGGGATATTATTGATCGCCTGCAGTTTTTTCTTGAAATTCAAATCAGCACAAGGATCTTCCTGATCATTCTCTTTATTTATGACAATGGATTTGGAAAGGTTTTTGCTCAACCCTCTTTTATATGCGATGTATTCGTCGATCTGATCTTCAATGGATAATGGATTGTTTACCAATTCCCCCGGACTGACTCTTAATACATCAGCGATTTTTCGTATTGTTTCAAAGGACGGATTGGTTTGTACACCACTTTCCAGTTTGCTGATCATGCTGAAACTTAATCCTGTCTTGTATGCCAAATCCTTTTGTGTCAATTCCGCTTTTTTTCTGCATTTCTTAATATTCTCATTCAGTGCCATTTCAATAACCTCAATAATTTTTCATTAACAGTGATACTTTTATATTATGACTGCTTTCACTTCCGGTGATAATGAAGCAAGGATTTCCATTCCGAATGCAAAACCTATTTAATAGTATTCTATATTTTTTAAAGGGGTTATTTTGTTGATTGTTGTAGTCGAAAAAATAAACTTTCTTATCAAAGAAGCGTGTGGAAATGAAGCTCAACAAAAAAATACCGTGTTATAATATTAACGCGGCATTTTCTAAGGCAATCAAAATATTAGAGCATTTGCTTTGCAGATGTAACGCTTATTTCTAACACTCTGGTTAAAAATGAGAATTTTTCTTTCATCATATCAAATTCTGAACCTGTTTCGATATAGTTTGCAGTTCCTTCGACGACAAAGCCTGTTCCTTGGTAATCATTATAACCTAAGACTTCTCTGCTTCCCAAAGCTAGCTTTACTTTACTATTTAGACTCACATTTTTTTCGGTTCTCCGCATTGCATATGCAGGAATTAGAATTCTTTCATCCGATGTAACAACCAGATATGAATTCCAAGTGTTAACAATGTGTGGTTCATCGATTCCCCGTGATACGATTGAAACGACACCTTCGTTTTTTAATACTTCATAAAAATTTTCTGTAAGCATGATGCATACCTCCTTAAATTAAATAGATATATCGTAGATACATGTTATCTATGATCATACTATCATCAAGTGGTAATAAAGTCAACGATAAATAAAATATATTATAGATAAACTTTATCTATGATTTTGTCCCTCTAAATATTGACTATTAAATAATAATGAAGTACGATGTGGGAAGATTGAATTATTTAAAAGAAGGTGGTTACTTGCAATTTTCAATAGGAGTAGAGTATGCAATGCATTGTTTGCTCTATATGGTGGATATTCCTTCGGGCAAATCTGTAGGGATTAAAGACTTGGCAACATACCAGGGAGTATCGGAAACGTATCTGTCCAAAGTTTATACGAAATTAAGAAAATCGGGTATTGTAAAGTCGATTCCGGGTGTGAATGGAGGATATGGGTTGGCACGCAAGCCGGAGGACATCACATTTTGGGATATCGTCGAAGCGGTAGAAGGAGCTTCGCCATTATTTCAGTGTGCAGAAATACGGCAAAACGAGCTATTATTAGATAAAAACAACTTACCTGATACCCATACAAAATGTCCTTGTTTAATCAAAGTTGTAATGCTGGAAGCAGAAGATCAAATGAGGCAGTATTTGAAGAATAAAACCTTAGCGTGGTTGCATGAACAAGTGCAAAATAAGCTTCCCGAAGCGCATAGCAAAGCAACGATCGAATGGTTTAAAAATACTAGATCAACG
>CAZTEH010000014.1:12055-21173 GCA_964612345.1 uncultured Oscillospiraceae bacterium
GCAGAGACTATGATAATGCAGTTGCATTATTGAAAAATGAGTCTTATAGGAAAGGATAGGTATGTAAATGGATAAAAAATTATTTAATTTAGGGATATGTTCCTATTTCTTAATTTCATATTTTTCCTTTCAACTTTTAATGGAACCTTGGTATTCATCTTCTGCAAATATGTCATCTTTTCGTTTGTTTATGGCCTCAATCGGAATTACCATGATCATGTTACTGATTGGGATTGTCTGTTACAGCAAATACAGAAAAAAGTTAACTCGAGATCCGGACGATAGTAGAATCATCATAACCGCCCAAGCAGTTAAATTGATTGGGGGATGGATCATAATTGCAATGATAATGCCGTCTTTTGCTTTTGTTCTCTGTATGAGTTTGGGTCAATTAAATCGATTTTCGCTGATAAATATCATTTTCTTACTGATTTTTTTCCCGTTTATCATTATAGCCGGGGTGAATATTAGAAAAAGCTTTCGCAGGGATAATTCCCAACTGGTGTCGAATCATGTGAGAAATCTATGCCTGATCGTATTATCCTATTATTTATTTTTTTCAAACAGCTATGAAATATTGAAATACATCTCTCGAACATATCCATATATGACATCCCTTTCACCATTTGATATCAAATGGTTTTCAACACATTCGGTTTTTATTGTTATTTCTTTTATTCTATTTTTTATAGCATATAAAGATATAAAAAGCTGCGACAAGCAATATCATAACGACTTATCATCACAAGCATTTATTTCCGGTGGATATATTATACTAATGAATGGAATAGCAGAAATACTGAAGCTGCTTGAGGGATCCTTTGACGATTCAATCCCAATCGTTTTACAATCCCTTCCTGCATTTCTATTACTCGTAATAGGGATACTGTTCATCATGATTGGAAACAAGAAAAGTGCCACAGTATAAATTGTGGAAGAATAAAATCAGAGGGAAATAGAATAATGATAGACTTTGATGAAGTAGGGATCATGCTGGATGAAATAGCCGCTGAGTTACCGCAGGAATTTTATAAGGAACTCAACGGAGGTATTATCTTGCTGCCCGAAGCGAAATTGAATAAGATAGGCAGGAAAAATGATCTTTATATCATGGGGGAGTATCACCGAGGCGGTGGTATGGGAAGATATATAACCATTTACTATGGGTCGTTTGAACAATTATATGGGCATCTGACGAGGGAACCTTTGAAGAAAAAGCTGGAACACACGTTAAAGCATGAGTTTACCCATCACCTTGAATCATTGGCAGGCGAGCGTGGACTGGAAAAAAAGGATGAAAAATTCTTAGATGATTATTTGAACCGGTAAAAAAACCATCGAATGCAGTGTTTCTGTAAACGATGGTTTTTGATTTGATATTATAATCCTACATATCCGCCCTTACTCATTTTAAAGCATACTGCTTTGCTCAGTATGTAATACATGATGGTGCAATAGACCGCAACAGCTCCTGTTGCTGTGGCATATCGAAAAGCGGGGGTGCATTCCAGTGTGATGGGGTCAAGGAAAAAGTAATAAACCGGAGTGGCAGTTATAAATACAAATACAGCAACGAGATTAAAGCCCTTCCAGAAGTAGAACTTTGATTCCGGAGTCTTGTTATAGAACTGCCGCATATCCCATTTCTGCTTTCTCAGGAGGAAATAGTCCACCACCGCCATCATTGAAATCGGACAGTAGATCAGGCAGGCAAGGCCGAGTATAAAATAGAAATTATCGTAGATCAGATTTGACCAGAAAAGGCCGATAAAAGTCGGGACCATATAAACAGCCGTTACGATGAACCATCTTTGCCGAAACAGTACTTTGAGCTGCTTTAGTCCAAGCGAGGTGGTGTAAATCATGATCGAGTTGGCAGATATATTTGCAATACTTACAAGTATTAAGGCTAAGATCCCCAATGCTCCTCCGCAGATCGGAATCATCCAGGATGCAGGGTCACTGTCTCCAACGAGGAGCGCTGCTGCTGCTCCAAGCCCTGTACCAACAGTTGCTGCAAAGACAAGTCCTAATATATTCGGCCAGAAAGCTGCTCTTGAAGTCTTGCAGATTCTTGCAAGGCCGCCGATGTTAGGCCACCAGGAGAAACCGGCGCCAAGGCTGAGCTCAAAGGCGATGAGGAAGTTTAACCAAGGATCGTCAAAGGGCTCCAAAGCTGACATTTGTGCGATTTCACCCCATCCAACACTTTTGCTGATGATGAAGATAAGAACGACGATGACGACTAAGAAGACGGGAACAACGACGGAGCTCATGATCTTGATCAGATGCGGTCCTCTCAGGGTTACGAACCAGCAGAAAAATGCTACGATCAGTCCAAATAAGACAACATAGAAATTGGATGAAAAATCTTTGCCGGTCATGTAATTCAGTATCTGGATCACGGATCTGGAAACCAAAGTACACAGAACGATGGTCCATCCCACGGTAACCACCGCGTTAAGCACCAGATAGGATTTTGTTCCGTTATGACCAAGGTAGCTGATCGAGGAGGTAAACCCATCGATTCCATATTTTGCCGATGGCAGCGAGGTTGACATGCTAAGCAGTATGATGGAAACCATATTGCCTGAGATGGATGCTATGATTGCAAGTTTGAAATCGACAAATAGTGCAAGCGTGCCTCCGATCAAAAAGCACCATGTAGCGACGGCAAAGCCGGTGATAACGAAGGAGTAATCCCGAAAGCCATATTCCCGGTCATTTTTCATAATTGGCAGAAGGTCAAACTGAACTTCACTGTTGATGTTCGTTTCATGTTTACTCATAATCTCTTTCCTCCCTAAAACAGCTTAACGGCATAATACAGGAGCGGGAAGATGCCAAGCACAAAGAATGTTACAGCAATCCCGATCCAGTCTGCTTTCGGCAGAGGGTCAACGACTTTTCCGTCTCGTTCTATTTCTTCCAGCCGGATAAACAGGTCATTTTCATTTTCGGGGCTCATTTCAGTCTTCCCCGTGAGTTCTTCCCGAATGGACTTTATGCTTTCCATAATTACCTCCGAAATTTCATATTTTTTTTGATAATTTGCCAAATACCTCATAAACAATTTTCAAGGCAGCCCATGAAGTAATATTGTTCACGCTGTCAAGAGGAGGAGAAACCTCCACAAGATCCATGGCGGCAATCGGAAGATTTGTCATAAGAAACTTAATGATTTCCATAAGCTCTCTTGATGATAAGCCGCCGGCTTCCGGAGTGCCTGTTCCCGGGGTGAAAGCAGGGTCAAGAACGTCAATGTCAAGACTTATGTACAAGGCATCATAGCCTTCAAATTTCGCCTTCAGTTTTTCGCAGGCAGCCTGCCAACCCTCAGAAAAAACGTCGTATGCTCTGATTCGAAGGAGGTCCGGGTTTTCCTTGTAGAACACCACTTCCTCATTTTCATAGGATCGGATACCCACTTGGGCCAGATCTGCAGGCTTGATGACATCTTGAACCGCTCGTCGAAGCGGGCAGGCGTGTGACCATTTTGAGCCATCATACTCATCACACAGGTCCGGATGGGAGTCAAAGTGAATGATGCCGATCCGCTTGCCCTTATAATGCTGTCCGTAAGCCCTGGTCAGCGGAATCGTCACGGAATGATCTCCTCCAAGGAACAGACAGAATTTGCCCGTATCGAAAAGACTGAGAGCTTCCTTTTCCACTTCCGCATAATATTCTTTCCAGTTCAAACTGAAAGGAACGTCACCATGGTCATACACCTTCAGGTTATCAATCACAAAACCTTCCTCAGTCGTTGCAGGAAGATACCTTGAAAGACTTCTGATTTTTTCAGGCGCCAAAGCGGATCCTTTTCCACAGCTTACGGCTCCGTCAAAGGGAACGCCCATTACGTTTACATCTGCGTCTTTGATTTCTTCACAATTTAATTCGCCCCAGGGTTTCAAGTCAATCATTCATACACCTCTTTCCTATCTTATTTTTCTTAAATATACTGTTTTTGTTTCTAAGTTAAAACATTATAAAGTGGTATTTATTATTAATAAAAATACTACTTTAGTTGTAGACAAATACTACCAATCATGATAGGATTTGATTATTAAATAAGGATGCGAAGGAGGGTTTATGCTGACACAGAATGAATGGGAAAAGCTCAATGATTTGGTGATTACCATCAACAATATTGGGGACTCGGCTGCTATGAGGACTGCTTTTCTTCAGAAGCTCATGACCCTCATTGACTTCGATTTTTCGGAATTCGACATCGGCATCATCAAGAAGGCATCCGCCCCGCAGTTGGTTGATCCGATCATCGTGAGCAAATTCAGCAGGAAGTTCGAGGCGGAATTCATTTACCAGTACGAAAACATTTTTGCTCCAATGGATTATGTGAACTGGGTTTTCATGAGCCCTGAGTCTCTTGTTTACAGAGAATCCGATCTTCTCAACGAAGAAGTTCGGAAACAGAGCCCGTTCTACCTGAATTATTTAAAAGTTTATGATTTGGTGTACATTTCCGGAATCGTCCTTGCCTGCAGAGGAAGGTTTCACGGAGCGATAAGCCTTTACAAATGTCAACGAAACGGAGATTTCTCCGACAGGGATGTTTACATATTGAAGCAGCTTCAACCACATTTACATGCAAGGTTTGAAGCAGACGCGGAAAAGATCAGGAAAAACGAAAAGAGCCTTTCCTATATGCTGAAAAACCAATTCAGTCTTACAAACAGGGAAATTGAAATCATGGGTTTGATTTATCTGGGCTGCAGCAACGCTCATATTGCAGAGAAAGCAGGAATTGCGCTCAACACGGTTAAAAAGCACGTATATAATATATACGAAAAACTGGAAGTGCAGAATCGGACGCAGCTGGTAAAATTCATTATAAACAACAATCTTTCCGGGATTTGGAAGGAAGAATAAATAAGGAATTTAAGAAAGATGATTGCGCATGGTTATTTTTCGATTGTTGGGAATTATAATTGATGTATGGAGCAATTAAATTTGCTAAAAGCTCAAAAAAGTGGTATGGTTTATATAGGTCATTGTTATTTTGCTAATCAAATTTTTATATAGAAATAGAATCAAAAGGAGGAAAGATACATGAATCTGATCAATGAAAATGTGAAGCATACGAAGTTCGGTTCAGGAGCAATTGTAGATATAGAAGAAGGCAGAGTCGTAGTGAAATTTGCGGAGGAGGAAGAAAAGAAAAGTTTTATTTTCCCCGATGCATTTGAGAACTATTTAAAACTGGAGAACGCGCAGATCCAAAAGGATGTGCTAAAGCAACTAGGCCAGAAAAAGGATAAAGCTGCGCTGGAAAAGAAAGAAAA
This sequence comes from uncultured Oscillospiraceae bacterium, assembly GCA_964612345.1. GTDB lineage: Bacteria > Bacillota > Clostridia > Peptostreptococcales > Anaerovoracaceae > Anoxybacterium. The sequence goes on from CAZTEH010000014.1 coordinate 17,362, forward strand.
AATCGAAGAATATAAAAAGAAAGAAGAAGATTTAAAGGAAGAGAAATTAGAATTGGCGAAAAGTAAAAAGAAGACAACAAAGGCTGCGGCAAAAAAGAAAACGATCGCAATATAATTTTACCTTCTTGATCACCGGGACGAAAGTAAAAAGAGGAAGATTAATCTTCCTCTTAGTAATTTAAAATTATATGGACTCTTGAATCTGCTTCTGGAGTGCTGAAATATCTTCGGTCCAATTTTTAATGGCACTCTTATCATCGTTATCATAAGCCTTTCTAAGCGCCTGCTTATACGATAATAATTTAAATTCCATTATTTGCTTGTCCATGACGCCACCTCCTTGTATAGTACCATTATACCACATTTGGTGTTGAATAGCAAACGAGGGAAATATTAAGGGAAAAGTGAAGATATTAGAGAAATTATCAAGGAATATATGATTATGACAAATATCTATGAGTTCATCGAAGATCACTTTAAGTACCTGCCCGACGTACTCTTCGGCATTACGAATATCGATTTCAGCCATTACAATGCAGATTACAAATGTGCTTTGGTTGTCGCTGTTCCTCATTCGAAACGGTTGGGCTCTGAGGAATATGCAGAAGAAGTGTTTGCAGCGCTGATTGACGAAGCACGGGAACGGTCAGTAAAGATCATGAACGAAATCGCCTGGATACTGGAACAAAACGGCATTCGTTATTACACACCAACTCCGGCCCAGACGAGTGAAATAGAGTTGATTGCTCCTTTTTCCTATAAATACGCGGCAGTCAATGCCGGCCTGGGGTGGATCGGGAAAAACGACGTTCTGATCACGGAGAAGTATGGCCCGGAAGTGACGTTATATGCGATTTTGATCGATCATGATTTGCCGGTTGGGAAGCCGTCAGTGGAAAGCAAATGTCCTCCGGATTGCGATCTGTGCAGCAGAGCATGCCCGCATAACGCATTGCCCGGAATGCAATGGTGCCGGGATTCAAAGCGTTTGGAACTGATTGACTATCAACTGTGCAATCAGATAAGAAGTCTTTATAAAAGTAAGCACGACAGAAAACATTCCTGTGGGCTGTGTATGGTCGCTTGTCCCATAGGACTTGCTGAAAATGTCTATCAATTAAAAAAAGGGGAGGATGATTTTTATGTCACAAGATAAGGGGAGAATCATTATGAAATCAAAGAACAAATCATTAATTTTTCTGGGAGCATATTTGAGTGTCGGCGTTCTGTTTTTATGTTTCTGTAAGAGGTTCGTGAATTGCTGCAGCAGCGGATGCTGCGGTTCCGGGAAAAAGGAAGAATAAGAGCAGGTATTAATATGAGTGTGAGTATTTTTCAAGTTGCAGGGCCGATTATGATCGGGCCTTCCAGTTCCCATACGGCGGGAGCTGCCAGACTCGGGAGAATTGCGGCGAAGCTTGTGGATGACTTTGACTTTGTGTCCTTCGGACTTCATGGATCCTTTGCCAAAACAGGAAAGGGTCATGGAACCGACAAGGCCTTACTGGCAGGCGTAATGGGGATTCGGGAGGATGATGAAGCCCTTTCCAATTCTTATGCCATCGCCGATGAAGCGAAAATCGGGTATGAATTCCATGATGTGGAGCTTCCGGGCATCCATGAGAATTCGGTACGGATCGCATTCTACAAAAATGAGGAACTCCTGTGCAAGGTGGATGGTTCCTCGTTGGGCGGAGGCGAAGTACTCATCAGCAGGATCGATGGGTATGAGGTGGAGCTCTCCGGAAATCTGCCGACGATTTTTGTCAGACAACAGGACAAGCGCGGCGTTATCAGCCATATTACAACGGTGCTCGCCGATGGCGGCATCAATATCGCCACCATGAAGGTCAGCAGAAAAAACAGGAGTGAAGAGGCAACCTGTGTCATCGAAGTGGATGATGTGATCGAGGAAGAGATATTAAAGAAAATAGAAAACAATCCCAATATTTATGCGGTGAAATTTATTAAACTGTAAATGGCGATTGGAGGAATAGCGATGTATCATAGCTGCAGACAACTGCTGGAAATGGCGGATGCACGAAAAGTGCCGATTCACGAAATCGTAATCGAAAATGAAATGAAAAACAGCGATATCAGCAGAGCCGAAGTGATGGAAAATATGAAGGAACGATACGGAATCATGTTTGCTTCTGCCGAAAGGGCGCTTGACCAGCCGCTGCCTACGGAAGGCAGTTTGATCTCCGGAATCGCATCAACGCAGTATCGGTATTCTCAATCCGGCGATACCCTGTGCGGAAGATTTATCAATACCGTCATGGCGAGGGCTTTATCCTGCAGTGAAGTGAACGCTTCCATGGGAAAGATCTGCGCCATGCCGACGGCCGGCTCCTGCGGTATCGTTCCGGCAGTACTGATCTCGGTAGGCGAGGAATATGGAAAAACAGAAGAAGACGTGATCAATGCATTGATCACTGCATCCGGTCTTGGTACTGTGGTTGTGGAGAATGCCACGGTTGCAGGCTCTGAGGGCGGATGTCAGGCAGAATGCGGCGTGGCAGCGGCCATGGCGGCTGCGGGCGCTGTTGAACTTTCGGGTGGAACTCCGGCCATGTCGATGGAGGCATTCTCATTGGCGCTGATCAACGTAATGGGACTCGTCTGTGATCCTGTCGCAGGACTTGTGCAGATCCCGTGTGCTCAAAGAAACGCATCTCAGGCGGTGAATGCACTGCTCAGCGCGGACCTTGCGCTGGGGGGGACGAAATTCCCGATCCCTACGGATGAAGTGATCGATGCGATGTATAAGGTGGGCAAGCTATTACCGGTTCAGCTCAGAGAAACGGCCATGGGCGGCATTGCAGCCACGGATACAGGAAAGGCAATTGCAGAAAAAATCTTTTCGTGATAGAATAAAGTGAGCAACCGCTCACTTTTTTAATGCAGACCTTTGGAGATGAAATGATGAAATATATGACTGCAAATGAAACGTTCCGCAAGATATCGGAAGAGAAGCAAAATAAGATCATCGAAGCCGCCTTGAATGAATTCGCGCAATACGGCTACAGCGAAGCAAATATCAACAAAATCGCGGAACGCGCCAATATCAGCGTCGGTTCCCTCTATAAATATTTCAACGACAAACAAAACCTGTACCAGACCGTCGTCAACATTTCGTCCGACACGTTGAAGGACGTTTTGGGCCGGATCGTGAATGAGAATGATGATATCTTTGTCATCATCGAAAAGATTATCCGGTCGATACAGAAACACGGAAGGACACATGAGAACATGTTCAAGCTGTATAATGAAATGACGGCGGAAAACAATTCTGAGCTTACCTGGAAAACCGCAGGCAGCGTGGAAGGTGTCACGGCAGATCTCTACGCCGCACTGATCGAGAAAGCACAAAAGCAGGGCACCGCAGGAAAAGATTTCGATCCCAGATATTTCGCGTTCTTTCTGGACAATCTGTTTATGCTGCTGCAGTTTTCCTATTCCTGCGAGTATTATAAAGAACGGCTCAAGATGTATGTGGGAGAACACGCAATCCAAGATGATGATCTCATGTGTGAGCAGCTTCTTAAATTTATAAAAGGAGCATTTTGCTGAAACCCTTTATCATATGGACAGGTGGTGTTATGATGAAAATCCGAAAAGCTACGTTGGATGATATGCCTGATCTGATCAATCTGCGCATTGAGTGCCTTCGCGCTATGGACGGGCTGACCGATGAACAGGAAGCGAAGATCAGGGAAAAACTGGAACCTTATTTTAGAGAACATTTGGACCGTGACCTGATTATAGCAATCGCGGAAACGGCTCAAAATACCATTGCATCGACAGCATTT
>CAZTEH010000014.1:21273-49212 GCA_964612345.1 uncultured Oscillospiraceae bacterium
TTCTACATTTCGACATATTTAATGATTTGAAGGCTTTGGCATTATTTTTATATAATGATTTGAATACCGGGAAGTATTCATCGTATATGCGCGCATTGGATTCGTTGGGCGAGTAGCGTTGGGTAACAGGGATCAGCTTCTTTGCATCCTCAATGCCATCAATCAAACAAAGGCCTACGGCGATTACGATGGCTGCACCGACGGCGCCCACGTTTTGCGGGCTGTGGACCACCTCCACGTGCCGATTGAGAACATCGGAAAGGATTTGACAGGTAAGGGGAGACAAGGCGCCTCCGCCGACCAGCCTGATCGCCGATGAGGTCCGAACGCACTGTTCCATTGACTCGAGCTGCCATCTTAAATGATAACAAACTCCCTCCAAAACAGAGTGAATCAGCTCTGTTTTTCCTGTTTCAATGCCGATATTGAAAAACATTCCCCTTGCATTGGGATCTTCAAAGGGACAGCGGTTGCCGTGAAGCCAAGGGGTAAAAATAACCCCGTTGCTGCCGGGCGGAACATCCTTGACACAGAACATCATGTAATCATAAAGGCTTTTGTGAACGCATTCCGGATCGTCGCAGATTTGCTTCTTTTCCAGGAACAGATCGATTTCGTCCAAAGCAAGATGATCGCGTACCCATTCGAGGCATTTCCCTGCCGTTTCCAGCTCTGCGAAAAAATTGTAGGAATTCGGATCTGCGCCCACGATGGAGGCCGTCATGCTTTTTACGCTTAGCAGCTGCTTCTTTACCACGGTGGAAACCCAGCCTGAGGTGCCCATATACATGTGGGTATCTCCCTCCGACACTGCGCCTGCCCCCACTCCGATGAGAGAGGCATCCCCTCCGCCGGCAAATACTGGGGTCCCGGGCAAAAGCCCCAATTCCTCTGCGGATCTCTCGGTAATCGTCCCGACAAAATCGGTGGATTTACAGATTTCCGGAAGGTGATCCATATTGACTCCCATCATATTACAGATTTCTTTGCTGAATCCCTTTCTGCCTTTTCTTGTATCGTAAAGCAGTGTGGCAAAAGCACTGTCCTCCGACATTACAAATTCATTGCAAGCCTTATAAACCAGGAAATCCTTTACATCCAGCCATTTATAGATCCTTCGGAAATTTTCCGGTTCGTTGTTTTTCACCCAGTTATATTTCCAGACCGGATCTTTTACACTTGCAGAAACTGCGCCGGTTATCAGGATGGATCTTAAAAATTTATAGAAATTCAATCCTGATATTTTGATCCCATTCATGATGCCTTTCTTCATTTCCTCCACAGCCCTGCTGTCCATATAACTCATGGCCCTTCTGACGGGCTCGCCGTTTTTATCCACGAGAACAAGAGACTGCATTTGGGCACAGAAAGAAATGCCTTCGATGGAATAGTTCGGGATGGAGGTCTTTTTCAAGATCTGCGCAGTGGTATGACACATGGCCTGCCACCAATGGTTTGGGTCCTGTTCAACGCCTCCGTTGCCAAGGACGTAAATCGGGTAATCCTCCATAGCACTGGCCACCAGCGTTATTTTATCGGAGATCTCAAAAAGGCAGGTTTTAATTCCGGTTGTACCGACATCATATGCGATCCCATAAGCGGGCATTATTGAACACCTCTTTTCAGCAAAGGTGATTCCTTCATCTTTAAAGTAAAAGGTATTTCGGCGGCGGTAAGTGCAACGATGGCCAGCATCGGCGGAATAACGGAATGAAAACCGCCTGCCAGCGCTTCGAATAAAAACACAAATAGAACGCCTGAAATCTGACCCATCAACAGGATCGTACCAAGGGATGTGCCCTCCTGCGTTGGATAAGCAACCTCCGACCCATGCTGGAACAGGATTGGCGCGACACCCATGATGGAGAATCCTGCAAATCCTGCAATCAGAACCAGAGGCTGAAAGGCTGAGAGAAAGGTCAGACCGAGATACAGAGGAACCAGGGCGATGATCGCTGCAGCAAAGAAAGAAACCCGGGCATGCAGTTTATCGGACAGGATGGGCAGAATAATTGCTCCCAATACTCCCGCCACCACGAAAACAGCCCCGATGATTCCCGCTTCCACAGAGGTGATTCCTCTCGGCAGCAGGATCGACTCAAGCAGGGTCAGAAGTGTATTGAAAACGCCCATGGAAATAAAGCAGACAAACAGCGCGAGCAGATAAGCCTTATTATGTAAGAGTTTTTTTATTGATGCGATGCTGAAATCATCCTTCTCCGATAATGGTCCTGGCGGCGGAACTGCGGGTTTTTCCTTAGTAAATACTATGGAAATGATAGCCGAGACGGAGGCAATGATCGCGAAAGTCATTAGGACGGAAGGTAATCCCGATGTCGCTGCCATGACAGGAGCGATGACCATCGGAAGTGCAAAGCCGAGATACTGGGCCATTGTCAAAATCCCGGCTGCAGTCGCTCGTTCTGAAATCGGAAACCAGTTCGCCGGTACCTTTGTGGATATATTGAGCAGGAAGGGCTGCCCAATAGCAATCAGAAACTGCGAGATGATCACAAGGGTGAAGCTGTCTGCGAAAAAGGCCCTTGTCAGTCCGAAAAATGCGGTAAATACCGCGCCGAAAACAAGGGAGCGGCGATAACCGTACCGGTCGATCACCCATGAGGCGGGAATGGAAAAGAGGACAAACATGATCATATAGCTCATTGTAAATAAGGTGATCCAAATCCCGTCCACACCGTAAAAGCTTTCGGCCATGCTTGAAATCGGCGCCAGTGACAGCCACATCATTTCAGTGGATATGATGATGGGTACAATGGAAAACAGAATAACCCATCGGTAGGATGAAACATTACTATTTTTCATTTCGGCCCTCCTGTCCTACGCTTTTTTGGCAACATTCATAAACACGTTTTCAAAGCGGTTTAAAATATCAGGCAGCATATCGTCGGTATAAGCTGCGCTCGTATAGAGCCGGCTGCCCGCAAGGGTTACGATGCCTTCTGCCATATAAGCGGCTCCGACGTGCTCCATTTCCTGCTTCCTTAAAGACGTCTGCTTTAAGATGTCCGGGATCTGCCATGGCTTCGACCAGTCTATGGCAAAATGCATGGCTCCCGCGGTTTCCAAATGGCAGATGGAGCCCTGATTGAATGCAACGAAAGGCAGCTTGTATTTTTTGATCAATTCCTGCAAGCCCGCAACCAGTTTATCTGCAAATTGTCCGGCCCTTTGACAGGCGTGGGTTCTTTCGATTTCACATAGCGTATAATAGCCTGCGACACAGCTCAACGGATTGGCAGCCATAGTACCGCCCACCAGTGCCTTTTTATGTTTGGCTTCTCCGCTGATGCCCGCGGACAAATATTTCATGACTTCTTTCTTGCCGCCCAAACCACCGGCGCTTGGATATCCTCCGGCGATCACCTTTCCGAAAACAGTCAGATCCGGAGAAACGCCAAAGTATCCCTGGGCTCCGGACATTCCGATACGGAAGCCGGTCACTACTTCATCAAAGACGAGCAGTGCTCCGTACTTCCTGCACAGCTGCTCAACACCCTTGTTAAAATTAAAATCAAGGGGACGTGTTCCGCTTTCCGGTCCAACGGGCTCGATAAATACGGCAGCAGTGCCGCCATAAAGCTTGTTATTCTTTAATTTTTTCTCCAGATCATCCAGGTCATTGGGGAAAAATTCCTGGGTTTGCTTAAAGATGTGTTTCGGTACACCCGAAGCCTGCGTTGCTCTGGAACCGGGGATCCGGATCCCGTAAGCCAGCTGATCGCTCCAGCCGTGATAAGCTCCGCCCATCTTGAGGATATTCTTATTTTTCGTTGCCAGTCGGGCTACCCGGACCGCCGCCATGCACGCTTCCGTGCCGGAGCCCAGCATGCGGAACATTTCAACGGAATCGAAACATTCGGTGACCTTCTTTGCCAGCTTATATTCGTATTCATGGAACAGACCGGTTGACGGACCGCATTCTTCAAGCAGCCGGAAAACCTGTTCCCGTACTTCCTTTGGATTACTGCCTAATACGGTTGGGCCTCCTGCCTGCAGGAAGTCATAATACCGATTGCCGTCAATGTCGTAAAGAAATGCGCCCTCCGCCTTTTCCATTGCGATGGGGAAGGGATGATTGAAGGCCAGATTATGCTGTACGCCTCCGGGGATGATTTCTTTGGCCTCTTCGATCAAGGCCTTTGACTTGGGACATTTTTTATCAAAATATTCCGTTTCATACCTTTTCAAAGCCTCCGGACGAACAGTCCAGATCGGCTGATTGATCAACTCGTCGAGCTGGCGCGTAATTTTTCTTGCATCGGGGTAAGTGGATATTGCAAATTCGTTTTTCAACCTGATTCGCCTCCTGTTTCTGGATGAGTAAGAGCCACTCTTGAGATATGAGTGAACGCTCACTCACTATTTTTTTATAATTATACTTTACCATTCTCGCAATAAAAGTCAATCGTATATTTTGACATCAATATGATATTTTAGAAGATTTAATCTGTAGTAAAATCTTCGAAGGAACCAATCTTGTACAAGGTGATCTTATTGGTTGTGTTCGCTTTGTGAGACAGGAATAATCCGCAAAGAATAAAAATTGCCGCATTCAATATCAATCCGATCAGACCTGCCGGAAGCGGCAATGGAAAAGGCTTCCAGAAGGAAAATACGATGGTGCACAGGACTCCGGTCAATAGGCCGGCAATCGCGCCGGATGCATTGGAATTCTTCCAGACGAGAGCTCCGGTCACGGGGACGACCAATTGAGCCATTCCGCTTAGAGCGGCAAATCCTGTCAGCACGATGGAGTCGGGAGAGTTGGACAGCACCAGACTCAAATAAGCAGCAGCTGAAAATGCGATGATGCTGATCTTTGCGAAGAATACGACATGCTTTTCAGTGGATTTTGGTCGGACGTACTGCTTATAGATATCCAGAGTCAATAATGCGGAAACCGCATGGACATCGGAATTCGCCGTAGACAGGCAAGCAGCGGCGCCGCAGCACATGACGATTGCCATGAGCCAGCCTGGGGCATACTCGACCAGAAGCAGCGGAAGAATCGTATCCGTGGATTCGATGCCGGACATCAGAAATACGGCAGCGCTTCCGGCAAACATAGAACCGAGATATGCAATGGTGGCTAAGCTTAGAAGAAGAGGCATAATATAAAAGGTTCGATTTTCTTTTGTTGCGAACATTCTGATCCACATTTGGGGACCCATCAACGCGCCAACAGGCGTCAGGATAAACATCCCGATCCACATGGAAATTCCTGCGGTAGTAGAATTCTCCGGAAGCAGGATCAGATCAGGCCTTTCTTCAATCAACCTTGAAAAGGTATCCTCAACCCCGCCTACCTGCGAAATCAGTATGAATCCACCGGTCAGTAACCCGAAAAAGATCAGCACACCGTAAAAAACATCAGCCCAGGCTACCGCCCGCAGACCTCCTGCCCATAGATAAATGATCATAACCAGGTAAAACATCAAAGCGCAGAGCTGCCATGAGATGACTCCCTTCGTGGCAATTTCTATAATGATCGCTCCGCCGTAAAACTGTATCTGGATATAGGGGATCGTAAAAAGGATCATTGTACTGGTAACAATGATGTTCAGCAGGTGGGAATCATAAATATCTGAAAAGAAGTGGATCGGTGTAATGTAGCCTTTTTCTTTTCCATACGCTGAGATCCTTAAGCCGAACCACATGTACAGCACACCGAAAAGCACGTTCCAGGCAATCGCGGTCCAATATACAGAGCCAATGGAATAGAAATAGGAAATGGAACCGAGAAAAGCGAAGGAGCTCCACCACGTTGCGTAAACCGTGAAGAAGGATATGGTTGTACCCATGGATCTCCCGCAGATGAAAAAATCCTGAACTGTGGCGATGGAATTCTGCGAGGCCATAGAACCAATGAGAAGAGGGATCAAGGTAAACATCAGAATAATGACAAGCGGAGTATTGGTGTGTAGCAGTTCTCCTATTGATAAATCAAGCATGATTAACTCCCTCCTCACTTAATTAATTGAATCATTATACCATATACAAATTATTTCGGTCCATGTTATTGTACTTTGAATTTTCTACTTTATATAATATAATTCTTTTCATTCCGGCTATAAGATGTTATTTTAATATATAAATATGTGATTTCATAAGGAGTGACGAAATGCGTGAATTTGTGAAAGCCTGGGTAATCAGCTGCCTTTTATTTTTAGCAGGCTGCGTTTGCTTTACCCTTCTGCTGTCACCGACAAATGTTCCGCTTTCCTTATCCTCATTTGCTTTAAATATTCTATGCCTCTATACAATTGTATTTATTTTCAGCGCCTGCTGTTCGGTTGACAATATTCCCCATAAAAAATTTTGGACGCAGTATCCGCTGCTGCTTCTAACTTATGGGCTTGTTTTAAACATATTGAATATTCATGCAGCAGTGGTTGCCTTGCCGTTTTTTGCTTACGAATTGATTTTAATCACTGCCGCTGTCTTTACGATCATAAGGCGTTGGAGGCTGCCTATACATTTAAAGGTGCTGTTCTCCGTTTTTTTCGCGATTTGTGCACTGTATCAAATTTACAGTAATTTTCTCGTATTGGTTTCAGCAATCAATCCAACCGTGATCGGAGTAAACGTTATTCTGCTTCTCATGCTGAATTTTGCATTCGCATTTCTGTACCAAAGATTTCTTACACTCAATCAGTCCATTCGTGATGATTATTTATATACCTTGGCAGAAAAGGCGGTTGATATTGTTTTCTATTACACCCTTCGCCCATACCCACGGTTTACGTTTATCAGTCCGTCGGTTGAGAGCATTGTCGGTTATAAACAAAATGATTTTTATAAGAATCCCAAGCTATATTTGGAGCTGACCCATGAAGAGGATCGGGAAATTATCAGCAAAGCATTTTCTCCGGAAGCAAATTCGGTGAATAAAAACTTTATACGCTGGCAAAGAATCGATTCGGAATATATTTATCTCGAGTTTCATAATACACCGATCTTCATCGGGGATGAACTGATTGCAATCGAAGGAGTTTTACGTGATATCACCGACAGAAAACTGGTGGAGCAGGAGATGATCGATTCCAAGAAGTCAAAGCAGCTGCTGCTGTCCTACATTTCCCATGAATTGAAAACGCCTATCACTTATATTGTAGGTTATGCGGAAGCTCTTCAAAAAAACCTGTTTACTGACGATAAGGAAAGGGAAAATGCCATTGATCTGATTTCCACAAAGGCCGTTTTCCTTCAGAATCTGGTCGAGGATCTGTTTCATCTGAGCAAAATGGAATCCAATCAGTTTTCCTTTGAATTCATGCAAACCAAGGTCTATGCATTATGCCGGTATATCGCGGATAAACACCAGGCCGACATATCCACCACAAGAATCCAATATTTTTGTCAAATCGATGAAAGCCTCAAGAGTGACAAGTATGAGGTTCTGGTGGATATCAAACGTATTTATCAGGTGTTTGCAAACCTGCTGAACAATGCGATAAATCATACGCCGGAAGACGGAACGATTTCCTTTTATTGCATGCTGGATGAGAAGAAGGAGAATATGATTATGAAACTGGCCGATTCGGGTTCGGGAATATCACCGGAAGAATTGCCGTATATCTTCAAGGCATTTTACAGAGGAAAAAGTTCCGGAGCCCAGTCAGCCCAGGGAAGCGGTTTGGGATTGAGCTTGTCGCGGCAGATCATGCTTGCCCACAAGGGCAATATTGAAGCGCAGTCGGCGAAAGAGAAAGGAAGCATTTTTATTGTAACCATACCGCTTTATAAAGAAGGTTGAAGGATAGGAAGGAGGGGCACGATGGCGAATGAAAAAATTTTAGTCGTTGACGATGAAAAACAAATTTGCACATTGATCAAGTCTTTTTTGGACAAAGAGCAGTACATGACCTATACTGCTTATGATGCACGTGCTGCATTAGAAATTTTAGAACAGATCGAGCCTGAACTGGTGATACTGGATATCATGCTGCCTGACATCAGCGGAGTCGATCTGTGCCTTGAGATGAGACGAAAGACTCAATGCCCGATTCTGTTCCTTAGCTGCAAATCGGAGGAACTGGATAAAATAATCGCCTTGTCCGCCGGAGGGGATGATTATATCACAAAACCGTTTCAATCCGGGGAGCTGATCGCAAGAGTGAAAGCACATTTAAGGAGAAACCGGATTTTGGCATCACCGCAGAAACAGGTGCGCACCTTTCAATATGAAGGACTCTACATGAATCTGGATTCCCATCAGGTTTTTTTGGATGAAGTTGAGGTAAACCTTACTCCGAAAGAGTTTGATATATTGGCTATCTTGATCGAAAATCCCAAAAGGGTGTTCAGCATCGACCAGTTGTTTGAAATGGTATGGAAGACAGACAGTCTGGAAGGTGATAGCCGCACCATCATGGTTTATATCAGCAATATCAGAAAGAAGATCGAGCCGGAAGGCCGCAATACCAAATATATCATCAATGTCAGAGGAGTCGGATATAAATTCAACAATTCGCTGAACCGATCCTGATCGTACCGATTTGAGTTATAGAAAAGACAGTTTCGCCAAAGAGATAGGGTTTTATCTCTCTGGCGATTTTTTTGTGGGGCGGCGCAGCCACTTTTTTATTGAATAGGAAATATCGTTCCCTATTCAATAAAAAAAGGGAGTGCAGAGGGGCCCGCCCTCTGCCGTTAAGGAGGGTGCTCAGGCTGCTTGCAGCCGCCGAAGGGAACCATAGGGTTCCCTAGCGGAAGTGGCGCAGCCACTTTTTTTAGCAAATCTATAGGAAATCTTAAGAATTCTTTAGTTAACCTAAATCGTCATTAAGGTTGTTATAGGATAAATTATAGATAATTCAGAATTAAAAAATAATTCGTCTTCTTGGAAAGGAGGAGGACATCGCTCATCTTTATGTAGGATAATCCATTATTTGAAAGGAGAATTTTAATGAAAAGTCGTATACCAACAATTATTATCGCATTTTTTATCCCAATGGCTGCAATAATTTTAGCTTTTCCATTTTACAATCGAATCGAGCCTTTTGTGTTCGGTCTGTCTTTTAACTATTTTTGGATTTTTTCATGGTTATTTATCACAGCATTATGCTTATATATCGGTTTCAGGTTAGATCCATATAATGATCCTGAAGTTGAGGAATCCTCTGCAAAAGCATTGGAAAAAGCAAAAGCAATGTTGCTTGATGAAGGTACGAACGGTAAAGGAGGGAATCAATAATGGCATTATTTGTTTTTTCAGCGATATTAATCTTATCACTCGTCATTGCAGTGATGTCAAAAAAAGGAGCAATTGGTTCCAGCATGGATGACGTCATGACCGCAAGCGGTTCCTTCGGCGCATTTTTGATCTTCTTCGTATCGGTCGGTGAAATATACAGTATCGGAACGATGATCGGTGCTCCGGGCGCTATCTTTGCAAATGGCGCTACCTATGGAACATGGTTCATATGCTACATATTGTTAGCATATGTTATCGGTTATTTTCTAAATCCGGCTATCTGGCGTATGGGTCAGTTGGCAAAGGCAGTCTCAATAGGAGACGTAATCGGATGGAGATATAACAGCAAGGGAATGCAGATTCTGGTAGCCTTAGTTGGCATCGGATTCCTAACTCCTTGGATCCAGAATCAATATGCCGGAATGGCGATCCTGTTTGAATATCTTAATATTGGCGTCAGCTTTGTTGCTGCAGTTGTTATCTCTTCGGGTCTTGCCTTTGCTTATATCGCAATTGCAGGTATTAGAGCACCGGCTTGGGTAAGCGTTCTAAAAGATATCCTACTGATAGCCGCTATCGTTGTTGTTGGAGTTGCCGCAGCAGTTAATATGCCAGGAGGCGTTGGCGGAATTTTCAAGACAGTAGCAGAAACCAAACCTGAGATGCTGGTTGTACCGACAGAACCAATTACAAAGAGTGTAACCTTTGTAATGTCAACAATACTATTCCAGATGCTGGGCTTCTACATGCTGCCAATTTCATTCCAGGCATTGCTTACCAGCAAAAATGAACACAACCTAAGAAAGAACTCAATTTACATGCCTATGTACATGATCATGTTCCCGTTCCTGGTTATCGCGGCATACTATGCAGTAGCAATGATCCCAGACCTTCCAAATAAGGACTTCGCTCTTCTTGCAATTGCAGTAGATCTACTTCCTAATTGGGTCATCGGATTAATCGCCGGCGGCGGAGCACTTACCGCTATTCTGGTAATGGCGATTTCTGCACTTTGTGTTGGCGGTCTTTTCTCAAAGAATATTCTAGGAGTAATTAAGCCGAATATGCCGCAAAAGTCAATGACAAATTGGACAAGAATTGCAACTGCAGTGTTCCTTATCTTCGGTATGCTGACAGCTCTTTACTTCCCTGCACTGATGGCCAACGTTATTACACTCGCTTACGGCGGACTGACACAGACCTTTATAGCGGTCATCTTCGGATTCTTCTGGAAGAGAGCTACAAAGTGGGGCATTGGTTCGGGAATCATCGCCGGTGTTGTTTCCCTGGCAATGATCAAGAACTTAATGTTAGTACCTTGGTTGGGCATGAACTTCGGATTCTGGGCATTGCTGATCAATCTGGCTGTTGCAGTAATCGTAAGCTTGCTGACAAAACCGGATGCTGTAGCGATGAAGCGTTTTGAAGCATTCAAAGCAGCAAAGCCAAATCAGGTAAAATAGTAAATAATCGAAGGTTAAAAATAGGAGGTAATTCGCATGTTCACTTGTGATAAAAACAGAATGGAAGATAAGATCACCACATTCAGCAAATTCGGTGATGCAGGTCACGGCGGGATCACCAGATATTCTCTGTCGCCTGAAGCACATATGGCAAGAGACGAATTTGTAAAGAGAATGAAGGCGATCGGTGCTGAAATCGAAACGGATGATATGGCAAATATGTATGCCTCCATTCCGGGTTCCGAACCGGGGTTGAAGAGAATCGTAATGGCTTCCCACTGTGACTCCGTTAAAAACGGTGGAAACTATGACGGTATCTTGGGTGTGATGGGTGCTATGGAAGTCCTGGAAACCGTCGTAGCTGATAAAATCCCACACAGACATCCGCTCACAGCCATGATCTGGACCAACGAGGAAGGCTCCCTTTATCCACCTGCAATGATGTCATCCGGCGTTATCTGCGGAAAATTTGATAAGGATACCATGCTGGCTTCCAAGAGCGTTCTCGATAAAACCACCACCTTTGGCGAAGCGTTGGATAAAAGTCCGTATAAGGGCGACATCAAGAACAGACTGAATCCAAATGACTATATGACAATGTTCGAGCTTCACATTGAGCAGGGACCGATCCTTGAAGATGCCGGAAATGATATCGGCGTAGTAACCTGTGTACTGGGAATGTTCAATTATAGAATTAAATTCTATGGACAATCCGACCATGCAGGAACTACACCAATGCATAAGAGACAGGATGCTCTTCACGCAGCAGCATTAGCGCTTTGCTATTTGCACGAAGAGATCGACAAGCTGAATAGACCGGAATTGGTTTACACCACAGGCGAAATCGTATGTCACCCATGCGTACACACGGTAATTCCGGATTTGATCGATTTCTCCATCGATGTAAGACATGAAGATCCAAAGGTTCTGGAACAGGTGCTTGCTATCGTTCAGAGCCTGCCTGAAAAGGAATGGGCAAAATGCAAGTGCGAGGTCGTAAAAGCCTGGGCGCGTGATACGGTTTACTTCGACAAGGAACTTGTTGGTTTCGTTAAGGAAAGCGCTGAGGAGCTTGGAATCAAGAATCAGCTGATCAATAGCGGTGCGGGTCATGATGCACAGTATGTTTCCTACATGATGCCTACAACAATGATCTTCGTTCCTTCCAAGGACGGCCACAGCCACTGCGAACCGGAATATACTTCACCTGAGCAATGCACCGCAGGTGCAAGCGTAATGCTGAATGCTCTGTTGAATGTTGACAAGAAATAAGCTCCATAATAAAAATACCAAAAAAACTGCCTGGGAAGCCCATCAATTAGATCCTTGATGAAGCTTCATAGGCAGTTTTATTTTTCTTTATGGCCCCATTTCATCCGGTAGCCGATAAACATTAGTATACATAAGAAAAACCAGACGATCAGTGTAAATCCATAAATAAAAGGTAAGCCGAATATGCGGGGTTCAATGCGGTTGATAAAAAATATCCCCGGAAATTCAATGGCAGCAAAGCCAAGAAAAATAAAACCCCATAACAGGATGGTCTTCTTTTTCATCCATTCTCCTCCTTCTATCTCAGAATTTACGTTAATATACAATAATGATATTATACTGTACGCCGAAAAAAAGCAATCTCCGGGTATTTGGAAATTAAAATAAATATTATTGGATATTTGTGTTAAAATTAAAGAAAGAAGGTATTAATAAAGTATTATTATTGTTATTCCCAGTACAAGGAGGAAATGTCGATGAAAATATTAGTTCCGGTAGATGGTTCGCTGGCATCCTACAATGCAGCAAAAAAATCCGCTGAAATTGCGAAGAGACATGATGCGGTTGTGATGCTTATTACAGTTATAGATGAAGGTATATCAAGGCAACACAGAAATGCAAAGCTTTGGCGCCAGGTAGACGGCTCGATCATAGCAGGGAAAACAAGGACCGTGAATGATGAGGAATTGACTGCAGAGATACAGCAAAATGCCATGGAGCTGCTGGACTCATTGACAGAAGATCTGGATTTTGGAGATGCGAAAATAGAGAAATTCGTGCTGACCGGAGAACCGTATCATTTGATCCTGGATACTGCCAAGGGAGTCAAAGCGGATTTGATCGTAATGGGCAACAGAGGTTTTTCGAAAATCAAACGCTTCTTTACCGGTTCTGTGACCCAAAGGGTCATTTCGGAAGCACCGTGCCCGGTATTGGTCATCCATACCGATGCGGAGGATTGAGGATATAGAATAACATACCTATGATAAAAAGGCACTGCTTGAAAAAAGAACATAATGCAGTGCTTTTATTATATAAAATAACTTGACAAAATATTAGCGAAAGTTATACTAGATATAATATAAAGTTGCTAATAATATGACTATAAATAAACCAATCAGGAGGTCAACATGTCAATACGCAAAAAATTAGGGATCGACTTTGGAAACATTGATCCCCTAACAACCCATGAAGATAGAGTTCAGTACATCAACTTTAAATTGGCATCCCTTGGTTTGCCCATTTATCGTTCCTATGATAATAACAAAGAAACAAGCACGTATTTCATTGATTTGTTTGATGACATTATCAAGGATTATAAAGAGAAAAAAAGAATGGTTGATGTGAATGAAGTAGGTATCTATAAGCGAATCAACCAATTTTTCGGGAGTTATTTTCATGAGAGTCCAACCCACCCAAAGGTGGTCGATGATTCTCTCACGCTTGACCATCACGGTCTTGCAAGAGAAATGTCTCTTCCTCCTGATGCCAATGCCTTCAGCAATGAGTACATTGACAGTTATCGTATCAAACAAGGTGTGCTGCATAATCCAAGAAACGACCGGCGTACCACGGAAGGATCCTTTCATATTGTTGAAGGAGGCCTTGCAATTCCCTATGACAAAAAGGCCGTGCCGAAAGAAGCATTTATCAAGCTGTACGAAGCGGCTGTTCATCCGCCTGAAGGCCTGATGCAGCTTCCATTTACCAGCAATCAGACGGAATCCGCCAAAACCTTTGTCTCTTTAATGATCAAGCCAATTGTTTCGCCAAAGATCCCCGGGGTTCTTGAGGAAAAGAGAATGGAGGTTCTCTTCGTTGCGCCGGGAAGCTTTGTATCGAACCTTGACTTTATTGAATCCGTATTTGGAAATATGGGCGATCCCAGCTTTCACAGCAATGACTCGGGTCTGGATGTAGACCACTGGTCCGGTCACACAGGGTATATTTTGCTCGCTCCTCATCTGACGAAGCTAAGGAAGATAGATTTGGGACTCCCTCATTATGATCATGCAACGGAAAGACAACGACGTGACGGGATGTGTTATCAGGATGAGAGCGAATTGTATAACGGCGGTAATTCCTTTAAGCTCACTTGCCGTGATAAAAGCGGCGTGGCGGTGACTCTGATCGCCGACAATTATTTTGGTTATTCGAAGAAGGAAATCAAAACACAGATCAGCTTTGCTGCGAATCTTTTCGGAAATGCAGAGGAAGAGCATGCCGGAGGTACGATTGCCTACCCTCAGAGAAATCTTGGCGTACACTATAACGCTATGGAAGACAACAGTCTGGAGGGCTATTGCTTTGATGAAGTGGTAGCGAAATATGGGGACTTGATGGACCTTCAGGACAATCACTACGGAATTGACAAGCAAAACAGACAGGTCCTTTATCTGCCTGAAAATATTAAAATCGATTTATATAAAAACGAGATAACATGGAAATACAATGATCGTGTTTGCCAGCTGAAGCTGCTGCCTGACTATTTTTATGTCCTTCCAAACGGAGAAAAAATCTATATTGAGAAGCATCCGGAAGCCCCTGTATGGAAGCTGATCAGCACGGAAGCCAGAGGAACCTTCTGCCACAAGCCATGTACCGTGTCAGGCGGAGGAAAGTCCGAAATATCCAAGTCCATCAGCAATTCCATCATTTATGGCACGTATTATGTGAATGATCTGGAAAAAGACCTTGATCAAGTGGAGCATATTCTCAACTATGATTACAGACATCGCTGGAAGGACGATCCGGACAGAACCAGGCTCGCAAGGCCGATCTTATCCATTGACCGGACACTTGGCTCGGTAATCAAGCTTTTAACCCCTTCGCCGGTCTATACGGATGAATTCAATGCTTATATCGAAGCAATCCCAAATCATGTAAAAGCATTGGTTTTCATGGTGAAACGGTTTTATCAGATGTCATGGGGAGATAGTTGGAGAAAACATTTTACGGTTGATATTATCAATGGAAAACCCGGAAACGAACTAAAATTCGATAACAGAAGAATCAGGCCGAGTTATTTGCGTATCGGTTTTCGGGATGATAAAGCCTGGAGGATATTTAAACTGCGCATGGATTTCATGCCGAGTGAGAAGATTCAAATGGAAGATGACATTACGGCATCCGTATTGGTTCCGGCGAATCAGCTGCCGTATCTGAATCCCGAATACACCAACGGAAGCTATAAATTTGCTGCCAACTGTGAATACCGTTTCTTTCAGCGGCCGGATGATGCGGTCCACAAGGGATATGACCTTCAGGCTGAAAAAGACTTGTCCAGCAATAACCTGTTTGCTACCAATTATCAACCGCTCACAAAATCAGATGTGGAAGAGCTCAAAAACGATGTCATGGGATATATCGCTTATACGGAGCCTGTGAAAAATCATATCGAGACATTTTTAAAGTGCGAGGATGAATATTGCGTCGTTTCTTCAGAAACCAGAATCGTAGAGGGGGCACGCAGTAAAAACCCAAGATATCTGGAGCACCGATCGGATTTCAAGGATCCGCTGAAGACGTACCTTGCAGAGGTCAGCGAGCGGTTTTCAAGGAAGATTCCATTGGAACAGGCTGTGCTTATGCCTGTTAATGCCATATTGCCCGGACGCAGAAACAATCCGCCGGGAGAAGAGGGGGGCAAGAAGATTCTGCCGCTGAGCGTCTACAGCCCGATTCATTATCAAGAGCTTCCGGAACTGTTTATGGACTTTATCAGCAGTCTGACGGGAAAATCGCCTTCCACTACCGGAGCAGGTTCTGAAGGTGCACTCACAAAAGGTCCTTTCAATATGCTCCTGCCGGTCTATGACCTGAACAATGCACTGCTGTCTTATGTGCTGGGAGATTATAACGCCTATACAACTCCTGCAGGACACATAGGACCTAATGTAAGAGTTGACCATGACATTTCCATGCTTGTGCCGGAGATCTGGTCCAGGCTGCGAGAGACTGAGCGTAATCCGGTGAGACTGATCCAGGAAGGTGCTTTTGAAAAGCTTGAAGACTTCGATTATAACGGGATGAGAATCCCAGCAAGCAGACTGGGTTATCGTATGACCAATGTATTCTGCTATAGGTATTTAGGAAAAATATTTGATGAACCGCAAACCATCTTCAGTGAAGATATCCTGAAGCCTGAGAAACAGAACATGGAAGCCTTTGTCGATGGTGTGCTGAATATTGCAAACGGCCATAAGAAAGCGGCTTTGAATTATTTTCAGGATGGCAGCATCGATGACGCAATTCCACCAATCAAAGCACTTTTGCACATTATGGCCTACGGTGATTATCAGGGTCGAACACTTGAATCCGGTGAGGTCCGTGATCTCTTTAAAAAAGAGACGATTCTTGCCAGTGATTGGTACGCAACAAGACTCAAGAACAAACAACAGATTGACATCGATCTGATTCAAACAAAGATCAACAGTCTTGATGCATTTATCGCGTGTCCGATCAATGCATCGGTAATCAAAGAATTTAAATATGACGAAAGACTTCAAGCAGCGAAAGAAACCCTCAAGTATTATCAATCGGATTCTTATCTGGAGTCACTGAAGGGTACACTTGGCGCAGATGCAGTCTCTTTGAAGTAAAGAGCAAAAAAGATATTTTCTATGTTGCATGAAAGGGGGTGTCTCTCCCTAGAATCCTTTGATTCTAGGGAGAGACACCCCCTTTTTGATTTTTAAGTAATCGAAAGTAATTGGTTATTATTTATACTCTTGAATTATCCTCAAGATAGAAGCGATAGCGCTCGCTGATAATATATTGTCTTCCGATATGAACCAGTTCTTTGTTGGAGTCATACATTTGGCAATATAGGTAGAAAAGAGGCTCTCCACCGGACACCTGCAGTTTTTTTGCAATATCACCATTCGCTCTTACGACATCAATGAAACCATTCGTAGAAGTAAGAACCTTAATGCCGCATTTCTTTTCCAGCAAACGGTAGAGGGAGCCGTCCAGCGGCTCGTTCAACAGAAAAGAAAAGCGAGAATATGGAAACAGATTGTTCTCGCACATGATAGGAGTTCCGTCAGCCAGCCTGATACGCTGAATATAGACGGCTGGGCTTCCCGGTTCTTCAACCATTACCTCTGCATCTTCGGCAGAAAGCTTTACGATTTCCTTCTTTGTAACAATGCTTCCAGGCTTCATATCGTTTGCTTCGCATGCTTCACTAAAGCTAAGCAGATGTTCTATTTTACGCTGAATCTTATGCTCCTGTACAAAAGTACCTTTTCCCTGCTTTTTTGTTAGATATCCTTCTTTGGAAAGTTCGTCAATAGCACGGCGGACTGTAATACGGCTGACATTATACCTTTCGCTTATTTCAGTCTCAGCCGGAATTTTTTCGCCATAATGAAATTCACCGATTTTGATTGCATTCTTGATTTCTTCCTTAAGCTGCAGATATAAAGGAATCGCATTATCCGGATTCAATTTCATATTTCTAGCTCCTTTGTAAAATAATTTCTATTGCTTTAACTATACTATAGCAGCAGTGGAATAACAAGCCGCTTTTGGTTATGGCAGGTGCGGGTGATTGTTTGCGATACACAAAATAATAAGCATAAAAATCTATCCTTAACAATATAATTTACTATTGTATATAACGTTATAATATGTTATCATACGTATTATAAAAAAGGAGGGGCAAAAATGTGCAATTCAAATATTGATTTATTGATCATCTCCAACTGTATTTTTACGGGATTAAAGAACGTTCCGGAAGCGGGATACATCGCGGTAAAAGGCAATGAAATTATCAAAGTCGGAACAGAAGATTCCTACTTTAAATTAATAGATGAGGGCACGATCGTAATAGATCTGAAAGATCAGTTGGTGGCGCCTGGATTTGTTGATGTACATACTTTCTTTACAGGTTATGCGATATCCCATATCGGAATAGATCTCTCTGGTTTGAATACAAAAGAAAAATGCATGAAGGCAATAGTAGATTATGCAGAAACTCTGAAAGATGGTGCGGTCATTTTTGGTCATGGATGGAAGCCGGAGCCGTTGTCGGCGGACGGAATGGAATCACTTATAAATGAAAAGTATCCGGAGAGGAGCGTTATTTTATTTGCTACCAATAGAAGTACCTGTATTATGAATCAGACGGCAAGACATGCCTATGGATTTACACCGGAAGAGTGTTATCCGGAAGCCTATTACAAAATAATGCGTGAATACTTAAATGAAAGAGCATTTATTGAGCCGGAGTTTCAAAATTATATGAAATTGATGAATAGCAGAGGCGTCACTTCCGTAAAAGAAATGGGTTTTGATGATTTTTATGGCTTTGATGATTTCCTGAAGGAAAAAGAGGAAAAAAAGCAGTTAACTTTACGAACTTTCTTTATGTCGCAGCCGGTTGGAGCGAAGATCGATATCGGACACGGAAAGCGTATGCAAGAAAAGTTCACTGGTGACTTTGCGAGATTTTCAGGATATAACCGCATGACTGACGGCACGATAGATAGCAGAAGAGGCGACTTGCTGGAACCATATGAGGGGACAGACTCTCATTGCTCAATCAGTATTGACTATGACATGATTGAAAAAGAAGTTTTAGAGGCAGATGCTAACGGCTTTCGCTTTTCACTTCATGCACAGGGAGACGGAGCCATTCGTAAAGTGTTGGAAATTTATGATAAGTGCAAGAAAGAGAATGGTAGAGTTGTAAATCGCCATGCTATTACGGATATGGAGTTTTCAAATCCAAAAGATCTGGAACATATGGCTGAGCTGGGAATTATCGGTGAGATCTATTTTCAGATTATGTCCCTGGAATCCGGAAACGATATCAAGAAAACCATACAAGACACCATAGGATCGGAACGGGGGAAATATTACTGGAACCGTAGAAAAATGATTGAGAGCGGTGTAGTTTTATCAGGAGCTACTGACCTTCCGTTGATGATTACCGATATTCCGGAGGCAATTTATCATAGCTGCGGCGGGTTTTTTCCAGATGGCGGAGAGCCTTTCAATGAGAAAAACACGATTACGATTGCAGAAATCTTAAAAGCGTGGACCTTGGGAGGGCAGATCAATCTGGGTATGGAAGAAAAGCTCGGCACTCTTGAAAAAGGAAAAATTGCAGATATTACTGTTTTGGACAGGAATGTTTTTGATGCACCCATGGAGCAAATGCGTGACGTTACTGTGGCTATGACCATAGTGGACGGGCGCGTTGTTTATAGAAAATAAGAAAGGAGGGAGCAAAATGATTAACAGAGAACAGATTGCCGCAATGAACATCCATTATTTATACTATTCTCTAGAGTATTTCTTGGATACGCAGGCCGCATTAGGGGTAAAAACGATTGAGCTATGGGCAGGAGCACCTCATTTTTTTCTGGATTCCATGACCTACACCGATTGCAGGGAAGTAAGGCATAAGATAGAATCAAGAGGATTGCAGGCGAAAAACATTACTCCTGAGAATTGTGTCTATCAGTACCAATTCGCAGCGCAGACACCTGAAATTTATGAGAAAAGCTTCGGATATTTTTCGAATGCAATAAAAGCAGGTGTAGAGCTTGGATGCGAAACTATGGCGATTAATTCGGGATGGGGATACTGGAATGAAGACCGGGAGGAAGCATGGAAGCGTTCTGCTGCGATGCTAAGCAGACTGGCTGAATTAGCAAAGAAAGAAGGAATCTGTCTTGCGATGGAGTCCTTAAGGCCCCAGGAATCCAATTTGGTTACCACGTTGAAGGATGCAAAAAGGATGTTTGATGAGGTGAATCATCCAAACCTGAAGATTATGATCGATACCACTGCCATGGGTGTCGCTGATGAAACGATCGAAAAGTGGTTTGATGTATTCGGGAAAGACATTATCCATATGCACTTTATTGATGGTAATCCCTATGGACATTTGATTTGGGGAGATGGAAATCACGATCTGTCCAAATGGCTTGAGGTTTTGGAAACGAGAGGATATACAGGTTATCTGGGACAGGAAATTACAGACTTTTCTTACTATGAAGACCCGGCGTCTCATGATAGACGAAATATGACGGCTTTTGAAAAATTTATACGTTAAAGATGTATATTAGGAAAGAGGGAAGTTATGAATACCATTAAAAAATCAAAATTTCATTTACCACATGTGTATACATTAGCATTTATTTTAATTATTTTATTTGCTGCACTTACATGGGTTTTACCCAGCGGTCAGTTTGAAAGACAATTGATGGATACCCCGGCCGGCGAGCGGGAAGTGGCAATTTCCGGTACATATCAGGAGATAGATAAAACCGATTCCGATGGAAATGATTTGCGGCAAGGCTGGTTGGAAGTATTGATGGCTCCTACCAGAGGCATACAGGCCGCTGCTGATGTGGTAGCATTTATTCTGCTTCTTGGTGGAACATTTCAAATACTAACAAAAACGGATGCAATGAATACTGGTATCAGAAGGGTTATTATACGATTACAAGGAAAAGAGGCATTGCTCATACCGATATTGATGATTCTGTTTGGAATTGGCGGAACTACCTACGGTATGTCAGAGGAAGTGATACCTTTCTACATCATGCTGATACCAATATTCTTTGCTATGGGATATGACTCTATGACAACCTTTCTGGTAGTTTTTCTTGGACCTCAGATTGGTTATGCAGCTTCTACCACGAATCCATTCAATGTACTGATTGCGCAGGGGGTTGCAGGTATTCAAGGAAATCCGCAATTAACGTTCCGCTTTATCTGGTGGATCATTATGATGGCAATAACAATTATCTATGTAATGCGTTATGCATCAAAGGTACATAAGAATCCGGCAAGTTCTATCACTTATCAGGATGATCTGATAAAAAAGCAGGATTTTCAATTGGATGAAGAAGTTGTAGAATTTACTACCCGCCATAAAATGGTACTTGGCGTATTTGTGATCGGGATGGGCACGATTGTGTTTGGCATCCTTAAATATGGCTGGTATATGAATGAGCTTTCGGCGATGTTCCTGATTATGGGTATTTTGATGGGTATTGCCGGCGGTATGAAGGAAAAAGAAATTTCTAAAGAATTTGTAACAGGTGTAAAAGATCTTGCTTTTGCGGCTGTTGTTGTCGGTGTATGCCGCGGAATATTAGTTGTAGCCGAAGATGGTATGATCATTGACACCATTCTTAACATTCTTTCCAGCAACCTGAATAATGTAAGCAGCGTAACATTTACCAGTGTTATGTATTTGGTTCAATCACTTCTGTCCATTCTTGTGCCATCTTCTTCTGCATTGGCTTCCTTAACGATGCCTATCATGGCACCATTATGCGACTTACAGGGTGTTAATCCGGAAGCAAGTGTTACGGTTTTACAGTTTGCAAATCAGTTGACGAATATGATCAGCCCAACCGCAGGCATGACAGTAGCAGGACTTGCAGTTTGCAGGATTTCCTTCGGTCAGTGGTGGAAGACCATATGGAAATTCTTCATTGCAGTAACTATTTTAGCTATGGTATTTTGCGCAATATCTGCACAGATATGACAATTATGGAATACAACTTTGGAGGTAAAAAGTGAACGAAAAGAAATTAGTATCAACTATTTTAGCAGAGAAAGGTGAAATCAAGGACGTTTATTTTGTTGCATGCGGCGGATCTTTGATTGACCTGTATCCCGGGTTTTGCTTTATACAGGCGGAGTCTGAAACGATGCATTCTGCTTGGTATACAAGCAAAGAGTTTGTATTATCTGCGCCTAGGCATTTGGGTAAAACAAGTCTTGTCTTTGTCTGTTCTCACGGCGGCAATACAAATGAAACGTTAGAAGCGGCATATCTTAGCAGAGACAGAGGCGCATCAGTAATAATAATGACACACAATCCTGATTCGGCTTGCAATGATACCTCAATGATTCCGATCGTATATGACTGGGAAGATTCCGTAAACGAAAAGGAAAAACCACAGGGCATAGTTCTTCGGATACTGAATGAATTGATGAGATGCCAGGAGCCTGGCTATAAGCTGTATGATGCAGTGGCAGATGGAATCGAGAAGATTGACGATATCGTACGTGCGGCAATGGATAAGGTAAAAAACCGCACATGGTTATTTGCTGAGAAATATGCAAATGAGCCGTTTCTATATATCATGGGATCCGGTGCCTCCTATTCGCAGGCCTACGGATTTGCGATCTGCTCTCTCCAGGAAATGCAATGGATGGACTGCTGCTATCTTCACTCAGGAGAATACTTTCATGGGCCGTTTGAGGTGACAGATGAAAATCATTTATACATACTGCTGCTAAGCAAGGGACGCAGCCGTGTTATGGATGAAAGGGCACTTTCATTCCTGAAGAAGTATGCGAAGAAATATGAAGTAATTGATGCAGAAGAACTGGGTATCGGCGCAATTGATGATTGCTGTGTGGAATATTTCAATCCGATTCTATTCTATGCAATGAGTGTGGCGTATCGCACGAGTCTTCAGAACAAGCGTTGCCATCCATTGGATTTGAGACGCTATATGGGCGTTGTGGAGTATTAATGAAAAGAGGATAGACTCATGAGCAAATATAATATAAGTGTATTAGGTTTTGGTGATAATGTTGTGGATAAATACGAACATATCAAGACCATCTATCCGGGTGGTAATTGTGTAAATTTTGCAGTATATGCAACTATGTTCGGAACAGCCAGAAGTGCTTATATGGGGTATTTTGGCAATGATGCGGAAGCAGACCATGTTATTAAAAGCCTTCATGAAATCGGAATTGAATTGGTAAAATGTAAGCAGTTGGAAGGCGAAAACGGGTGCGCAAGGGCAACTGTAATAAACGGCGAAAGAGTCTTTTTGGGATCGAATGAAGGTGGTATCCGCGGCAGAACTCCTTTTGTTCTGGATCAGTTTGATTTAGAATACATGAAGCAGTTTGACCTGGTTCACTCCGGGAATTACAGTTTTATGGAGACGGAGCTGCATAAAATCCGAGAAGCGGGTGTTCCGGTATCTTTTGATTTTTCCGATGATTCTACAGATGAATATTATAAAACGGTTGCACCTGATGTTGACTTTGCATTTTGCTCGTTTGATGGAACAGAAGAAGAGGCAAGAAAACATTTAAAAATGATTGTTTCTTATGGTCCGAAGCTGGCTTGTGCGTCCAGAGGAGAGAATGGCTGTATTATCTATGATGGAGAACAATTATATGTACAGTCTGCAGCTCCTCTCACAAATGTGGTAGACACCATGGGTGCGGGCGATTCCTTAATCACCTCATTTTTGATAGGGTATGTAGACCGTTTGAAAAAAGGTGTTACCAGTGAAAATGCTATTAGAGAAAGCCTGGCGGAAGCAGCTGAATTTGCTGCAGAAATCTGCGGAATAAATGGAGCATTTGGTTATGGAAAAGTTTATGAATGATAAAATCAGAGCAATCGGTGTAGGCTTTTCCTGTGCCGATGTATACGAAAAGCTTGGCAAATTTTATCCTACAGGCAACGGTGTAGACTGGGGAGTTCATTTACAGCGGATGGGAATTCCAGTAAGCATCTTAAGTGTAGTGGGTACTGATGAGTATGGAGCCAAAATGCGTGAAGCCCTGGACAAAGAAGGAATTGATATTTCCCATCTTCATGTCCAGGAGGGGGAGACCTGCAAAATGATGATGGACTTGATTAATGGGGTCGATCGTGTTCATCTTGAGTTAATCGACGGAGTGATGGAGAATTTTCGCCTCACGGAGGAAGATAAGGAGTACATTAAAACCTTCGCTTATATGCATACGGATCTTTTCGGAAATGTTTTAGGCGATCTGTCAGAACTCCGGGCAGCAGGTGTGAAGGTAGTCATGGACTTTTCTGTCTTCAGCGATGACCCGGAATACAATTCGGATGAAAACTTTAAAAATGTGGATTATGCATTTCTATCTTACGAAAAAGAAGACACTTATATTAAAGAGCACTTAAAGAAAATCTATTCCTATGGACCGGGAATTGTAACTGCAACATTAGGAGAAAATGGAAGCATCAGCTATGATGGATCTGATTTTTATCGATACGGTATCGTACCGGTGGAAGTAGTCAATACCGTTGGAGCAGGAGATTCTTATATAGCCGGCTTTACTTATGGAATCATGAAAGGATGGGATATCCCCCGGTGTATGGAATTGGGTGCACAGATCAGTTCAAAGGTAATAACAAAGTTTGAACCATATTAAGTCTTAAACAGAGGTGCGGCGGTTTGATTTGCCGCATCTCTGGTTTTAATGGAGGAAAAGATATGATAATTGATATGCACATTCATCCAATTTATTATAAATCCATCTGTGGTGACGAAAAGGAAGAAAAATTTCGTTCGGAAGCATTTGGCGTATTTAAACAGTCCCCATATGATTATGAGGAATTGTTTGTTGAGATGGACTATGGAAAGGTGGACAAGGCAGCCATTCTGCCTCTTGATCTGACTACGACGGAAGGTGGTTGGATTGTCAGCAATGATCAGATTGCTAAGCTGGTATCGGAGCAGCCGGAGCGTTTTATCGGGTTTGCCAGTGTAGATCCCCACAGAGAGGATGTGGCCGAAGTATTGGACTATGCTTTTGGCGTTCTAGGGCTGAAAGGGCTGAAGCTAAATCCTGCAAAACAATATTTTGATCCAAATGATGTATGTATGCAGGTGATTTATAAGAAATGTCTGGAGTATCATAAGCCAATCATATTCCATGCAGGCTTGAGCTGGGAACCGAATTGCATTACGGAATACGCCCACCCCTTGAAATTCGAGGCAGTAGCAGTAAAATATCCGGAACTGCGTATCTGTCTGGCACATTTCGCCTGGCCTTTTGTCCGTGAGATGGTAATGCTGATGATAAAATATCCCAATGTCTATACGGATACCTCCGTACTTTTTATGGACTCCCCGGAGGAATCCATGACGCGCCTGTTTACAATAGACATGGGACCACATTGGGCAGACAGAGCATTGCACAGTCAGATCATGTTTGCATCAAACGGACCGCGCTCCCGTCAATTTAAGCTTCTCAGGGCTCTCGACAAGGTGCCTATGAGAGATGACACGAGGGAAAAGATTTATTATAAAAATGCATTGAGATTTCTTGGAGAGGAGCAACTGTAGATGGTAGATTTACAAACGATCACTTGGATGAGCAGAAAACCGGAGGAATTTCATATTATTACAAAGGAAGTGCATGAAATAGCAGAGAAGAGCCCGGTTAAAAATGGGATACTTCTGGTAGTGACCGCTCATACCACTACAGGGATCATGGTGAATGAAGGACTGCCCTGTGTGGAAACGGATATCGCAGATACTCTGACACGTTTGGTGCCATTTGAGGCAGACTATGCGCATGCCCATTTCCTGCCCAGCTACGGTGCAACAGGAAACAATTCAACAGGGCATATAAAAAGCCTTATTTGTGGAAATCATTGTGTTTTTCCGTTGGTGAACGGAAAGATCATGTGTGGTGGTGCACAGGATATTTATATTGTTGAATTTGATGGCCCTCAAACGAGAAAAATATTTGTGGAGGTATTTGGAGAGTAAAGGCTATCTTCCAGAAGAAACGGCTTCATAGTTTCCACAAAAAAGAGAGGGACCTCTCCTTGATTTCATCTGAAATCATTTTGAGACCCTCCTTTTTTAACGGGGATTACTCTTATTGTTGGTTGTTACGATCCGGAGGGGTTCCACCGCCTCCACCCTGAGGCATTCCACCGCCCCCGGGACCGCCATGCATGCCGCCGCCGCTTGCAGTGTCGCCGGATACTGCTTCTGAGATCGTGAAGGTTTCGATCTCGGTGCTCCCTGCATAGAGGGTGTAGGTGCTGCCTTTTTTAATGTCAGGGGAACTGATGACTACATGCTGGTAATCTTTCGCCGGGGTAAAAGAAGCGATTGTTTTACCGCTGCTGTCAACCAGCTTGGCGATGGTTCCTGCAGTCTGTGTTCCGACGGTGTTGGCGATGGTATATTGGGTCGAACTAGTGGAAGGCGCCTGCGCCATACC
Organism: uncultured Oscillospiraceae bacterium; assembly: GCA_964612345.1. GTDB lineage: Bacteria > Bacillota > Clostridia > Peptostreptococcales > Anaerovoracaceae > Anoxybacterium. Next base: position 47,221 of record CAZTEH010000014.1, read on the forward strand.
GGAGCTTCCCGCCACCAGAAGAGTACCGCCGCTGACTTCAAAGACCCCGTCGTAGTCCAGTGCAGCGTTTCCATTGTTGGTTGGACCGCTCACCAGCACGCTGCCGCCGGTCATATAGGCCGACCCGTTGACATCGATGCCGTCGCCGGCTGCATTGACTTTGATATCGCCTCCGCTGATGGTCAGAGTAGAGCCTTCGGTGTCTCCTGCAGCATTGATGCCGTCGTCGCTGGCAATAATATTTATGGTGCCGCCTGACAGATCGATGATTTTGCTCTCAATTCCTTCATAGCTTTTCTCAATATTGATGATGCCGCCTGTAACTGCCAGAGAAACATTCGCATGAAGCCCGTCATCTCCGGCGTCGATGCTGAAGTTGCCACCCTGTATGTAGAGCAGGGTTTCCGCCTGCAGGCTGTCTGCTCCAGAGGTGATGGTAAAGGTGCCATCCTTTATTGCAATATAACCTTTTTCGGTTTCGGTTTCGTTGGTTGCTTTGATTCCGTCGCCGACTGCGTCGATGGTGATATCCGCAGTGCTCACGGATACGGAATCATTGGCGGTGATGCCGTCATCCACCGCAGTGATGATGATTTTGGCTTGGGTGATCTCGATATCGTCATTTCCTGAAATGCCGTCCTTGTAGTTGGCGTTGATTGTCAGGGTTCCGCTGCCGTTGATCCATAGATCATCTGCAGAGAATAGGGCCCCTGTCACCTCTTCGTCATTGGTGCCGCCGGAGCCGTCGGTGAGGACGTTCTCCGTTCCTGCAGGCAGTGAAATAATGGTGTTTTTCGCGCTCTTTATGAGAATCGGCGCGCTGCCTGCGCTGGTGATCCCGGCATTATTGAGGACTAAACGGACATTTTCATCGTCCTCGCTGTCAACGATGATTTGACCATCGTTTATCGTACCGCTGATCACATAAGTGCCAGCTTCCGTTATGGTTATGGTATCTCCGTCCACCGTTGCTCCTGTTCCGTCGAAGGCAATGGAGCTGCTCTTCAGAGTGATGGACTGATAATCATCTGTTTTATAATCGGTATATTGCTCTATGGATCCGGTTTTCTCCGCAAGTTCCGTGAGAAAAGCGTCACCGGTACTCATGGTCTTCATTTCCTCAGTCTGTGTTGCTGCACAGCTGACGGTGGTCGTCAGCAGGACCAGGACAATAAGCAGCACCGCCTGGATTTTTTTTGACTTCTTTAACATTATATATTCTCCTTTTCGCCGGGGGCCATTGTCAGGACGATGCTGAGATTGCCGTTTCGGCATCGGAGCTCATCCAAAAAGCTCTTTTCATCGGTGTCTTCATTTAGGATCACTTGATAGTTCACCTCAAAGAGCGAACCCAAATCGGTGGTCTTTACACGCTTTAAAGCGTACTGTTCCGTATTTACTTCCAGGACGTCGGTGAAGGCATCCTTATAGTTCAGATCTTCCGGTATGGTGATCTTCAGCGTCTGAGGCGGGTTTTTCTTTTGCCCGAACCTGGTTTTATCCAATACCAATACTGCCGCTGACAGGAAAATTGTGAACACGAATCCTGCCAGATACATGCCGACGCCGCAGGATAAACCGGCAGCCAGCGCAAAGAAGATAAAACCGATATCCTTCGGTTCTCCCGGAGCGCTGCGGAACCGGATGATCGATGCCGTTCCTGCCAGGGAAAAAGCACGGGCCACATCATCTCCTACAAACATAATGATGATGGCCAGGATTACCGGAAGCATGATCAGAGTGACCGCAAAGCCGTGTAGAGACGACATGCTTCGGTTGGTCTTCAGATAACATAGACTGATAATCAGTCCGAATATCAGGGAAAGGCCCATTGCGATAACGGCATCGGGCACCGTTGCCAGCGTCTCCGTTCCTGTCGTTGTAAGCGCTGCTGTTATAGAATCAAGCATAGTGGTATTCCTCCTTGAAGTTTGAAATGTAATTCTTATATTCGCAGCCGTACTTTGAAAAGCTCGTTTTGTAGATATCTTC
>CAZTEH010000014.1:49312-56182 GCA_964612345.1 uncultured Oscillospiraceae bacterium
AGGTAATCATCCGGTGTATCGAAATAGATGTTGCTGATGGAGTAGGTCTTTCTGTCTTTGTTAAATTTATCCGGCACCATATGCTGCTCCACTTCAGTTAAAATCCTGTTCAGCATGACCTCGGTCATAAAATATTTATTTTCATAACGGTTGAAAACTTCAATTGCCATTTTTATCGTTCCTTTCGTTGAATCATTGTTTGCGGATGCTCTTCCGCTGTTTTCTTCATGTACTTAGAATAAACGGCCACTGTGAATGGCATAAGTTTCCTTTGTGATGGTTTTACGATGGTTTGGTGGAAAACAAAAAAACCGGGAAGGTATTCATTGAAATGAAATACCTTCCCGGCCTGTATGGTGTATTAGACAACGCTAAGTGTCTACTGGTCAGACTCTGAAAATAATGATTTATTCCTGGATTCCCGGGATCTTTGGAAGTGCTGACAGGGATTTGTTCAGCTCTTCATCCGTAGGGATATGATCGGTCATGGTGCCGTCCATGTATGAGGTGTATGCAGTCATATCGAAATATCCGGTGCCGGTGAGTCCAAACAGGATGGTCTTTGCTTCGCCGGTTTCCTTGCACTTCAAAGCTTCGTCAATGGCGGCACGGATCGCATGTGCGGATTCCGGTGCGGGAAGGATCGTTTCCAGTTTTGCGAACAGTGTCGCAGCTTCAAATACCTTTGTCTGCTCAACCGCTACTGCTTCCATATACCCGTTGTCATACAGCTTGGATAAAATCGGGGACATTCCATGATAACGCAGGCCTCCTGCATGGTTTGCGGATGGTTTGAAATCGCAGCCCAAGGTATACATCTTGGCTAATGGCGTGATTCTTCCCACATCACAGAAATCATAAGCATACTTGCCGCGGGTGAAGGATGGGCACGATGCCGGTTCTACCGCAACGATTCTTGGATTCGCTTTCCCTGTGAGCTTATCCTGCATGAATGGAGCGATCAATCCACCCAAATTGGAGCCGCCGCCGGCGCAGCCGATGATCACATCGGGATATTCTCCCAGAATCTCCATGGCTGCCTTTGTTTCCAGACCGATGATGGACTGATGCAGGAGAACCTGATTCAGTACGGAACCAAGAACATATCGGTAATTCGGCGATGTCACCGCTTTTTCTATCGCTTCTGAAATTGCACAGCCGAGGCTTCCTCCGGAGGTTGGATCGTTCTTCAATATTTCACGGCCGACGTTGGTGGTGTCGCTTGGGCTTGGAATAACGGTACCGCCAAAAGTTTCCATGATCGCCTTTCGGAACGGCTTCTGCTCATAGGATACCTTTACCATAAAGATCGTCAGTGGAAGTCCGAAGTATGCACAGGCCTCGGAAAGAGCAGTACCCCATTGACCTGCACCTGTTTCTGTGGTCAGGCCGGCAAGGCCCTGTTCCTTTGCATAGTAAGCCTGTGCGATGGCTGAATTCAGCTTATGGCTTCCGGAAGTATTGTTGCCTTCAAACTTGAAATAGATTTTCGCCGGAGTATCCAGCGCTTTCTCCAGGTTGTAGGCACGAACCAGCGGGGATGGACGATATACCTTGTACATCTCCAGAACTTCCTCCGGAATATCGATATAACGGGTCTCGGAATCCATTTCCTGCTGGGCAAGCTTTTCGCAGAAAACAGGATATAGATCTTCAACCTGTGCAGGTTTCATTGTCCCCGGATTGATGATGGGATCGGGCTGTTCCTTCATATCGGCTCTAAGGTTATACCATTGCGTTGGTATCTGATCCTCAGTCAAATACAATCTGTGTGGAATTTTACTCATTGTCTTTTCCTCCTTTTAACATCGTCATCTTTGATTTAACCAATAAAAAAAGCTCTTGTTCCAGATATTCTCTGGGACAAAAGCTAAACTTCTGCGGTACCACCCTGATTGGCGCAAGCGCCCACTCGCTCCACGTACTTTCATACATGCTCCCTTGGTAACGGGTGGAGATCCCGTCAGGCACTACTGGCAATTGCTTTCGCAAGTGGTTTCGTCCTGCCCTCATAAGTCCATTCGGCGTAGTTTCATTTACCGCTATTCCACCATCAGCGGCTCTCTGTGAAGTGAAGGTCTAAGCTTACTCTTCTCAATCAACGGTTTGTATTCTTGTTTTTCTGTAGTATATGACGAAAGAAAACCATTGTCAAGAAAAATTTTTCTAAATTCACGAACGCAGTTCCGCTCTCATAATATAATTGAGACATTTTGTGAAGGAGGATTTAAAATGAATTTTGAACGGAGCGAAACATATGCAAATTTAAAAAAGGCCTTCCAGGGGGAAACGAGTGCAAGCGGCAAATATGCCATTTATGCCAGAAAAGCATGGGAGGATGGGTACCGGCAGATCGGCAATATATTTGACGAGACATCGGGAAATGAACGGGAGCACCGAAATATGGCGGAAGCTTTTACACGGAGGGGAAGTGCCTTCCACTCTTGAAAATTTAAGGGAGGCTGCATCGGGAGAAAACTATGAGTGGAAGGACATGTACCGGGAATTTGCCGAAACCGCCAGGCAGGAAGGTTTTTTCGATATTGCCGAGCGGTTTGAGGGAGTAAGGCGCATTGAAAACAGTCATGGTGAACGGTTTGAGAGGCTCGCCGGAAACATTGAACGAGGGATGGTTTTCTGCAAGGCGAGGGAAGTCGTCTGGGTATGCCTCAATTGCGGCAATCTTATTTGGGATCAATGTGCGCCGGAGGTCTGCCCGGTTTGCGGGTATCCAAGAGGATACTATCAGGTCAACTGCGAAAACTACTAAACTCTGCAAGGTTATTTACAGAATATGGGATTGTACATATTGATAATATTATAGTGCAATAGTATAATGTTCCCATAGAGACCCACAGGGTTCCGGACAGAAGTGGCGCGGCCGCTTCGGTACTTTAATAAATTTGTAAGAAATGGAAAGACCTTTTGTTAAGAATGTTTTGGTATCCTCTTAAGTAGAGCCGTAAGAAAGGGGGTACCAATTTTTATTGAGCAGGGGAATAGGAGTAAAAAGGATGAATGTTTTAATTTGCGATGATGACAGGGAGATCGTTGGCGCCATTGAAGTGTATCTGAGGAACGAGGGTTACGATATCTTTAAAGCATATGACGGAATGGAAGCGCTCGATATTGTTCGCAGAGAAGAGATTCATCTGATCCTGATGGATATCATGATGCCAAGGCTGGATGGAATGAGAACGACGATGATGATCCGGGAGGAAAAGAACATCCCGATCATCATGCTGTCGGCAAAATCGGAGGATTACGATAAGATCACCGGGCTGAATGTGGGAGCGGACGATTATATCACAAAGCCTTTTAATCCTCTGGAATTGATTGCACGGATAAAATCGCAGCTCAGGCGGTACGTCAACCTGGGGAGTCTGGAGAAAAAAACGGGGATTTTTAAATCAGGGGGATTGATGGTAGATGACGAGGCAAAAACTGTCACGGTAGACGGGGAACAGGTGCCGGTCACTCCAATCGAGTACGGAATTTTAAAGTTATTGACAGAGAATGCCGGCAAAGTGTTTTCCATGGATAAAATTTATGAAGCGGTTTGGAATGAGCCATCCTTCAATCCGGAAAACACGGTGGCGGTGCATATTAGAAGGATTCGGGAAAAGATAGAGATTAACCCGAAGGACCCAAGATATTTGAAGGTGGTGTGGGGTATTGGATATAAAATTGAAAAGCTTTAGTCGAAACAGAAGAGTAGGAGCGGCGGCATTTTTTCTTTGCGTGGTGCTGTTTCTCGGTTCTCTATTCGGCGGTTCATTTATTTACAACAAGGCGAGTATGACGAATTACGGCGGCGGGATTGACGACCTGCTGCTTTACAACAGCTATGAAAATAGTGCGGTATTCCAGAGAGAATTCGAAAGCAAGCTCTATGACATCCTGAATCTACTCGATGAATATAAGAGTGAAGAGTATATCATGAGCGGTAAGACCATAAACGATCAACGCCTTGATGATGCTCTCAGGAGTTTGTTCTATAACGGAGATTCCGGTTATACTACTGCTGCACCATATGTGCGCTATGGCGGAGAGTATGACGATCCTGCTGTCAGAGAGCAGTTCATGAGGGATTATTCGAACCAGATCAATGAACTGAAAAAAACAATGATCATAGATGATCTGAGAGCGTTCGAAGCCCGTCAAAGAGAATTGAATCAGACGGAAGGCTTTTCCTATATTGTCACCGACGGAACTGATACGATAAAGAATATTACCGTTTCACCCAGTAGATCGAGTTCTGCCGCTGATATGAACTTTTTCAAAAAAGCGCCGGCGTATCTGGTCTACGAGGGAGACGATTTGACGAAGGTTCCCGCATCCTTTGACGGCATTAACGACTCTATGAAATATTTTGATAAGGGCTTGGAATCAAGGCTGGACGATTATTATAATCCGGAGTTAAAGGTGTATTTTTCATTTGATCAGAAATATTTAGATGCAAAGAACGCGGAATTTGCTGAGGCGAGGGCGGAGATCGTTCAATGGATTCCTATGACGCTCATCTGCGGACTGCTGTCTCTGGCACTGTTGATTTACTTGCTGATCACAGCAGGGAGAAAGGATGAAGAGGGAAATGCGGTTGTATATAAAGTCGATCGAATTTTTACCGAGCTTCAGCTTTTCATAATAGGGGTCCTGTTTGTGGGCGGAGGTTTGATGTTTGGGAGATTCGCCCTGGAGACGGTACACTACGGCGTGTATTACAACGGTGACATCTACGTCAATAATGACCCGCTATATCTGTCCATCGCATTGGCTTCGATCATCGGGTTGTTCTCAGCCGGCTTCGGTTTGTACTTCATCCTTTCGGTTGTTAGAAATATCAAGGCGGGAAGATTCCTGAAAAACTCAGTGATCTTCAGCATTGCCAGCGCACTTTGGAAAGGAATTAAGTCATTTTATTACGGCGGAAGCCTGATGAAAAAGGTCGTGTTGATCACATTGGCAATCTGTATTCTTTCCGCAACCATCCTGCTTGCTCCTGTAGTGGCTGCGTTGGTCATCATTTTCGCACCGAAGTGGGTCAAGAAATTTGAGGATGTCAAAAAGGGCGTCGAAGAAGTGAAAAACGGAAATCTATCCTATAAGATAAAAGCGGACGGAGACGGAGTGCTGGATGAACTGGCAAGGGGAATCAATGAAATCTCGGAAGCGTCCAGCATCGCAATACAGAACGAACTAAAAAACCAGAGGCTGAAGACCGATCTGATCTCCAATGTGTCTCATGATCTGAAAACGCCTCTGACCTCGATTATCACCTATATCGATTTGCTGAAGCAGGAAGGGCTGGATTGCCCGGATGCGCCGAAATACCTTGAGATACTGGATCAGAAAAGCATCCGCCTTAAGAAGCTGACAGAAGACCTTTTTGACGCAGCGAAGGCATCCAGCGGAGCCATTCCGGTTCGCTTTGAAAAGGTGGAAATGCTTTCCCTGATCAACCAGGGATTGGGCGAGATGAGTGACCGGATCGAGACCTCCAATCTGGAATTTAAAATCAACGCGCAGAGGGATAAGTACTATGTCCGCGCGGACGGTCAGCTGCTCTGGAGAGTGGTGGAAAACCTTATGGGCAATGTGCTGAAATACGCTCAGGAAGGCTCCCGGGTCTATATCGACCTGAAAGAGCAGAACGGAAAAGCCGGTACGATTCCGAATGTGATTCTTGAGATCAAGAATATTTCCAAGACAGAGCTCAATATCGACGCAGATGAGCTGATGGAACGGTTCAAGCGTGGAGATGAATCCAGAACCACGGAGGGCAGCGGTCTTGGCTTAGCCATCGCCAAGGATCTGGTGCGACTTCAGAATGGCTGGTTTGAAATCAAAATTGACGGCGATCTCTTCAAGGCGGTGGTCATGCTGGAAGCTTATAAAGCGGATCAGTCAGAAAATTAATCCTTTTAAGATGAAAAAAAGATGGTATAATAACTTATGTAAAAATTTACTAAGGGAAAAAACCAATTTTGATTTTGGAAAGGAGATTAACGATGGCAGAATATGAATGCAAAGTTTGCGGTTACATCTACAGCGAGGCAGAGGGATGCGAAGAGCAGGGTGTAGCTCCAGGAACAAAGTGGGCCGACGTTCCGGACAGCTTTGAATGTCCGTTATGCGGAGCCGGTAAAGAGGAATTTGAATTAAAATAGTCTTATGAATAGTCACCCTGTATCAAAACAGGGTGATTGTTGTATCGGAAAAAGGATGTAACCATGGATCGAAATGAATTTGTCGGCAAAGCGGATGACAAGCTGAAGCTGGTCCGCACGGAATATGGATATAATCAGGAAAAGATGGCCGATGTTTTAGGAATATCGAAGAAAACCCTCGTGCAGATTGAAAAGAGACGATCCTCCCTCGGATGGACCGGCGCTGTTGCGCTCTGTACCATCTTTGAGAGAAGTGAGGTGCTGGAGGCGGCTTTCGGCGGAGAAACTACGGATATCATTATGGCGCTGGCATTTCAGGATTCCGAGCCAAGTTATCCGAAAACCATGGGTGGAAAGATCTGGTGGAAAACGCTGGAGGAAACTTCAAAATGCAAGGTCCAACAGAATATCGTTTCACAGCATTACCGGATTCTCGATCAGAACGACAGAAGGATATTCTCTTCTTTCGAATTACTGGATATCAAAAATCATTTGGAAAAGACGAAATAAATTACAATATAGTATTGACTAGAAACTCCCTTATGGTGTAATATTACACCATAAGGGAGTTTTGTTTAAGAGGGGGGATAAAGTTGGATAACACAGGAATTTTGCTGATCCATGGATTTGCGGGGGATGTTGGGGAAATCGAGCCTCTTCGGGATTATCTTGCTCAAAAAGGGTATGTTGTAAAGTGTCC
>CAZTEH010000015.1:0-34760 GCA_964612345.1 uncultured Oscillospiraceae bacterium
CCGTTGGCAAAATGAAAGAACGCTGAAATTTCAACATTTCAGCGTTCTTATTTTGTCTTTTCAGACACTTTGTGGTGCAGGCAAGAGGATTCGAACCTCCATGAAATTTCTCTCACACGGACCTGAACCGTGCGCGTCTGCCAATTCCGCCATGCCTGCATGACACTTTAATAAAATACTATAAAATCGTTAAAATGTCAAGGGCTAAGGAAATATTATTTATACTTTTCCACCAAGGTTCTGGCTGCCAGCACACCGCTTGCGGATGCCTGAGAAAGGGAATGGGTCACTCCGGAGCCGTCTCCGAGCGCATAGAGTCCCTTCACCTTCGTTTCGAGTTTTCCGTTCACCTGTACCTTGGAATTGTAGAACTTGACTTCTACACCATAAAGCAGGGTGTCTTCGTTGGCGGTTCCCGGAGCGATCTTATCCAAGGCATAAATCATTTCAATGATGTTGTCCAGCTGTCTCTTTGGAATAACCAAACTCAAGTCTCCCGGTGTCGCCTTTAAGGTCGGTCTGGTGAAGCATTTTTCCATTCGTCTTGCACTGCTTCTCCTTCCCTTGACCAGATCCCCAAATCTTTGGAGAAGCACGCCTCCGCCAAGCATATTGCTGAGTCTTGCGATGGATTCACCATATTCGTTGCTGTCCTTAAACGGTTCGGTAAACTGATTGGATACCAGAAGAGCAAAGTTGGTATTCTCCGTTCTCAGGTTGGGATCCGCATAGCTATGTCCATTTACCGTCACGATACCGTTGGTGTTTTCTGCGACCACTTCACCGTAAGGATTCATGCAGAAGGTTCTGACCATATCGTTATACTTGTCAGTCTTATATACGATTTTACTTTCGTAAACATCATCTGTAATGTGTTTGAATATCTCGGCCTGAAGCTCAACGCGAACACCGATATCCACTCTGTTTTTCTGAAGGTCGATGCCGAACTTGTCGCAGATGCTGGAAATCCATTTGGATCCCGAACGGCCTGTAGCCAGAACCAGATCCTTGCATTCATACTCCTCATTCCTATCGGTGACGATGCGGAAGCCTTCTGCTGTTTTTTCCACATCCATGACCTGTGTATTAAACTCGGTATCGATTCTGTTTTTCGTATAGTCGTAGATTTTTTCCAAAATCTTCATGTTTCGGTCGGTTCCCAGATGTCTTACCTTTGCATCCAGTAAATGGAGGTTGTTTCTTAAAGCCAATGTTTTCAGCTCCGAGTTTGCCGTAGTATAAAGCTTGGCATCTTCTCCGCCCATGCTGCACAGCACTTGGTCCACATATTCCATCATTTCCAATGCTTTTTCTGTCCCGACGTAATTATGAAGATCACCGCCGAACTGGGTTGTAATGTTGTATTTCCCATCGGAAAGAGTTCCCGCTCCGCCATATCCGTTCATAATATGGCAAGGCGCACAGCGGATGCAGGTCTGCACTTTACCGCCTTTGATCGGACAGATTCTTTTCTCTAAGCCTGCGCCCTTATCGATCATAAGCACCTTTGCGTTGTTGGGAATCTTGGTCAGCTCGTAGGACATAAACACCCCGCTGGCACCCGCTCCGACGATTATAATATCATACTTTTTCATGTTATTCTCCGCTTTCTCTTTTCTTAGTTTCGTCACCATTTTTCAATGATAGGACGTACACCAACAGAAATATTATATGCTGTACTTGAATTACTATCAATAGAAATTTGCGCAAAGAAAAAGAGGCGCTGCCTCTTTTTCTGTTTCTTAAAAAATTAATGCTGCGATGCTTCATTTCTTATTTATATTGACTCTGTATTTTATGTCTTATGCGATCTGCGTTGCAATGATTCCGTTGATTTCTTTGGATAAATCCTGTATGGAACCCGCCGCTCTGTTCCTGGTATCGAGCATTTCTGCCGCATATTTGTAGAAGACCTTGCCGTAATCAGTTAAAAATGCTTCTCTACCCGTTCGGTCGATCAGTCTGACGCACAGTTCCTTTTCCAGTGAAGAAATCCTGGCACTTATGGTCGGCTGGGTTAAAAAGCAAACATCTGCTGCCTTTGAAAAACTCTTGTTGTCAACAACTGATACAAATGCTTCAATTTGTTTAAAATCCATAGTAATTCTCCTCTCCCTTTTTAACATTCTGTCCGGTTCTTTAGAACCGTTGACAGAATTTAGGCTAGAAAATCACGAATCTGTGATTCGTAGATTTTCATCGTCTTAAACGGTTTCTTCCGTCTCTTCAATGTATTTTCCGGCTTGAACTGCTGCGATGGCTCCGTCCGCCGCTGCGGTGATCACCTGTCTCAAGCTTTTCTCTCTGATATCCCCCGCTGCAAATACGCCTTCCACGTTGGTTTTCATGTCTGCATCGGTTATGATGTATCCTTTTTCATTCAGGTTCAGCTTTCCCTGATAGCTTTCCGTTGCCGGCTTATAGCCGATAAATACAAAGATGCCGAAGGTGCCGTCGTTGGGATCCGCTTTGATTTCCGCAGAGCTGCCATCTTTCACATTTTCTACGGTCATGGATTCGAGCAGACCGTCTCCCCTGACCTCTTTGATTATTGTATGGTACATAAAGTCGATCTTTTCGTTCTTGAAGGCCCTTTCCTGAATGGACTTTGCTGCCCTCAGAATTCGTCTGCGGTGAACCACCGTCACCTTGCGGGCAAATTTTGTGAGGTATATGGCCTCTTCCAGTGCCGCATCTCCTCCGCCGACTACAAATACATGCAACCCTTTGAAAAATGGCCCGTCACAGGTTCCGCAGTGGGAGATGCCCCTTCCCAGAAATTCCTCCTCACCGACACAGCCGATGGGTTTTGCGCTGGCACCGCCTGCTATGATGATCGTCTTTGCCTGATAGCTCCCCCTGTCGCAGTTGACCGCCTTGATCTTGCCTTCAAGGGAAACCTCTTTTACCGTGTCATACACTTTTTCGATTCCGAATTTCTTGACCTGGGCAGTCATTCTGTCGATGAGCGTTGCACCGCTTTCCTCAAGTTCCGAACCCGGATAGTTTTCGATCTCTGCCGTCTGCAGTATTTGTCCTCCGTCCTGCCCCTGCTCAATAATGAGCGTATCCAGCATGGCTCTTCCGGCATAAATTCCCGCTGATAATCCCGCAGGTCCTGCGCCGATAATTATTAAGTCGTATACTTTCATCATTTACTCCTATTCAAAAAAACAAAAACAGAACAGAAAGAATTAACGCCTTCTGCTCTGTTATTAACCTGAGAGATTCTTCCCTTGTAAGGAGTTGCCCCTTCGGTGCTTACGCTTTCCAGAGTTCTGTCCGGCTACGGTCCTCTTTACCTGAGATCATCGCATGGCTGATGGCTCAACCAATGCTTATTCCTTCGGTGTTGCAAATAAGCAATCTCTCCCGCAGCTTTCATCCAGTTCCTATTCAATTTTTTTATAACTATTAATATTTTCTATAACAAGTTTATTATACCAATTATTTGGTATAATAATCAACTTATTTTTTTCGTTTGTTGTCAATAAACGGAATCGGAGTATCATCAATCAATTCAATATTGTCGTCCGTTAAATAGAATTTCGTATCCTTTGCAATCACAGCGCTCAAAAGCAGAATGCAGATCAGATTCGGGATCGCCATGAGTGCATTCAGTGCATCTGCGATATTCCATACGGTTCCGAGGCTCATTACCGCTCCGGTAAAGGTTGCGAGCGTATAGACCAATTTGTAAGGAATAATAGCAACCTTGCCAAAAAGATATTCCGCACCGCGTTCGCCGTAATAGGACCAGCCGAGAATAGTTGAAAATGCGAAGGTGATCAACCCAAAGGTAAGAACGATCGGGCCGATTACAGGGATCTGGTTGAATGCAGCACTTGTCAGCACCGCTCCATCGATGGCTCCGCCTCCATCCGCTGTAATAGCAGGATTTGCGATGATCGTGCTGACTAAAACAAGACCTGTCATTGCACATACAACAACGGTATCCCAGAAGGTTCCCGTGGAGGAAACAAGCGCCTGTCTCACCGGATTTCTGGTCTGAGCGGCAGCAGCCACGATCGGAGCTGATCCCATACCGGATTCATTGGAGAAGAGGCCTCTCGCCACACCATAACGTGCAGCCATCATAACGCTGGCGCCAATAAAGCCTCCCCCAGCCGCATGAGGCGTAAATGCCGAAGTGCAGATCAGTACAATTGTTTCTCCTAAAAAAGCTCTGTTCATAACGATGATAATGGCACATCCAATTACATAAAAGATCGCCATGAAAGGAACAAGAGCCTCGCAGGTTTTTGTTATCGTCTTTACACCGCCGAGAATTACGATAGCAACCAGTACGGCCATGATTGCACCGGACATCCAAAGCGGAACGCCGAAGTTCTGTTGTACAACCTTGGATACCGCATTGGCCTGAACGGATGCTCCGATACCGAAAGCAGATAATCCTGCGAACAGTGCAAACAAAATACCGAGCCATTTCATCTTCAATCCCCGTTCCAATGCAAACATTGCACCGCCGAGCATTGTTCCGTCGGAAGTCTGTACTCTATATTTTACAGCAACGAGAGATTCTGCATATTTTGTAGCAATACCGAACACGCCGGTCAGCCACATCCAGAGAACCGCTCCCGGCCCTCCTAAAGCAATTGCAGTACCAACTCCTACGATATTTCCTGTTCCGATGGTTGCTGCCAAGGCCGTCGTCAGCGCTCCGAATTGAGACACGTCGCCGATACCGTCTTTATCCTTGGTAACGGAAAGCTTGATTCCCAAACCTATTTTTCTTTGAATAAATCCTGTTCTCACAGTCATGAATAAGTGCGTTCCGAATAATAAAATCAAAAAAGGCGGCCCCCAAAGGTAACCATTAAGCCATGTAAAAATGTTATTAATTGTTTCCATAAAATTGATTTCCTTTCATAATTTTTTGTTTAGGTCACAACATAATTTTTATTATATAAAAAATTTCTATATAAGGCTAGTATTTTTATCATAAATTTCCAATTTCATACTGTATACAGTTTATCATCGATTCCCATAAATTATTCACATAAAATGTGGCTGCGCCACTCCGCTAGGGAACCCTCTGGTTCCCTTCGGCGGCAGCATAGCTGCCCGAGCACCCTCCTCATCGGCAGAGGGCGGGCCCCTCTGCACTCTCTTTTTTATCGAATAGGAAGCAATCCTTCCTATTCGATAAAAAAAGCCTCTGCACATACAGAGGCTTTTGGAATACTATCCTATTGATTTATTCTTCGGCAGTAAGCTTTTCGAATTCGTCAACTACCTTTTTGAATTCTTCATCGTCATCAATATCGATCAGCTCGAATTCTTCTTCGTTTGTTTCCTTGTATCCATAGATGTAAACATCATCGGTGCCGTCGTCTGGTATCAAAGCAATGTATTCCTTGCCTTCAAACTCGAATACGCCCATGATTTCACATTCCACTTCCTGGCCGTCGTCAAATTCAAGTGTAAGGTAATCAGCGTCTTCCTCTGAGCAGTTACAATTTTCGCTGCATCCACCAGGCATACACTTCTCTTTATCTCCCATAATAGTCCTCCATTATTTTTTATAATTTATTGGCATAAACTAACTATATCATTATATTTTGCTTTAATCAAATGAAATTATTCATTTTTTCGAGGCCCATTCCATGACCTTTTCCGCCGCCGGTTTCGTAATTCCCGACACCTGACAAAGCTCCTCCAAAGTCGCCTCTTTGATCCTGTCAATGCTTCCAAAATGTGAAAGCAGCGCATTCCTTCTCTTTTCCCCGATCCCTTCAATGGTATCCAATGCCGATTTTTGCAGCGCTTTTGTACGCAAACCACGGTGATAATCAATTGCAAACCGGTGGACCTCCTCCTGGATGGCCGCAATATACCGGAACAAAACCGGGTTTTCTTTCAGCACCAGTTCCTGCTCCCGATAAAGCAGCCCTCTCGTGCGGTGTTTGTCGTCCTTGACCATGCCGGCAACAGGGATATCGATCTTCATGGCCTTCAACACTTGCTCAGCTGCAGAAACCTGCGGTTTCCCACCGTCGAGCAGGAGAATATCCGGCATCTTGTCAAAACTCTGATCACCTTGAAGACCACGCTTGAATCTTCTGTAAAGAACCTCCTGCAAGCTGCCGAAATCATTTGGACCTTCCACCGTTCTGATCTTAAACCGCCGATAATCTTTGCGCATTGGACTGCTGCCTTCAAATACGACCATGGCGCCCACCGAATCGACCCCATTGGTATTGGAGATATCGTATGCCTCGATGCGCCATCCCTTTCTTTGCGGATCAATTCCGACATTCTTTTTTTTCGTCGATAAGGCGGTAATATACCCTTCCAGGGCTGAATTGATCGCCGCATTCTTTTCTCTCAGGTTATTGGCTTTCTCATCCAGGGTTTTCATCATCTCGATGACATCGCGCTTTGCCATATCAAGCAGCGCCCTTTTATCTCCCTTTTGGGGAACGGTGATCTTCACCAAACTGCCCCGCGTTTTCGACAGCCAATCCTCCAGCAGCGACCGGTCGGTCGGCTCTCCCTCCACAAGGATCTCCTTTGGAATCATGGTGTTGTCCGAATAATATTGCTTGATAAAGGCCGCAACCACCTCTTTCAGATCGTCTTCCTCCATAGCCTGCAGATGATAGCTTTCTCTGCCGGAGAGCCTTCCCTGGCGGACAAAAAACAGGATAACATGAGCGTCGCTTTCTCCTTTTGCGCCGAGGATCACATCCATATCTCCGCCTGTCAGGAGTGCCACCCTTTGCTTTTCCGAAATGGCATTGACCGCGGCAATATAATCCCGGTATTCAGCAGCCTTCTCAAAGTTCATAGCTTCTGCTTCCTCGGTCATTTTTCGATTGAGATAATCCAGAACTTTCTTGTTCTTCCCATTCAACAGCTCGACCACCTGATCGATGGCTTCCATGTACACTTCTCTGGAAACCAAGCCGGTGCAGATCCCTTTGCATTGGTGGATATGATAATTGAGACACGGCTTGAAGCCGCCCGGGAATTTCTGTGCGGAGCACCTTTTCAACGCAAAAATGCCATTCAACAGGTCAATCAGCTGGTTGACCGCTGTGGCATCGGTATACGGGCCAAAATATTTGCACCCGTCATGATAGATCTTTCTTGTTTTTAATATCCTCGGATAGGTCTCATTGGTTGTAATCTTGATATATGGAAAAGTTTTGTCATCCCGCAGCAATACATTGTACTGAGGCATATATTTTTTGATCAGATTATTCTCAAGAATGAGGGCTTCCATTTCCGTACTGGTGGTGATGTACTCGAATTCCTCGATATGGGAAACCATCGCCCTTACTTTTGGATCCATATTTCTGGAGGACTGAAAATACTGGCGCACCCGGTTCTTCAGCGAGACTGCTTTTCCCACGTAAATAACCTGCCCCAGCTTATCCTTATGCAGATAGACCCCGGGTTTGTCCGGGAGCTTTTTTAAATGTTCCTGTATGTCAAACATATCTTCAACTCTTTGCTTTCGTCGTTTTCCTCTATTTTAACACCCTCCCGTCACGGCTGCAACTTTTGTTCAACAGTCCCCGCAAATAAAAAAGCGCCGTGATATTGAAATCCTGACACGGCGCTGACATTTTAACAGGTGGATTATTTAAAGCGTGATAAGGCAGTCTTCTGAATGAGCTTTGGCCGCATTCTGCGCCTGATGGCGCAGCTTAATGATGCGCTCCGCCACTGGCGAATGAGGAAGACTGCCGTTCACTCATTCAATTTGCGTCCGGCTTCCTCCATGATTTCCCGTATTTGCTTTTCGGTTGTCTCAGGCAGCGGATTTTTCCTTTCACCGCTCAGGATCGCGCTCACTTTATCCCTCGCCAGCTCGATCATATCCCGTTTGCCCAGGTCCACCCAACTGTCATAGGAATTTCGGTCGCAGAGCGTGGCTTGATAGAATTCCCCGGTCCGGAAGGCTGCCCTTGTATTCTTTTGCTTCAGGAAATGTCCGCCCTGCCCTACGGTTTTTATATCTTCGAAGAAATCCTTATCATCGCTGACATTGATTCCGTCCTTCATCCTTTTACATAAATTTGCGATCTCACTGTCGATGATCATCTGTTCCAAGGAAAGAGTCATGCTGCTCTCGATAAGGCCGATCCCCTGTATCACGTCGATTTCTGCCAGAACCAGCGGAAGCGTCGTCAGCACTTTTTCCATGACCGCCTGTGGCCCCAGAGCTTTCGCGTCAGTAAGGCAGCCGGCATTCATCGTTGGCAATCCATAGAATTTCCCCATTTCTCCCATGGCGGTCATCTGCAAAGCCGTTTCAACAGCGCCTTCCAGGAACATTCCGCTTTTCACGTTTACCACTCCGAGTGCCGAACCGTAAAGAATCGGAACCCCCGGTGAAACAAGCTGGAATAATACAATAGAAGATAGTGCTTCGGCATTTGCTAATGCGAGATTGGAATATAAGCTGGCAGGCCCTGTTGTTCCGCAGGCCGGCATAGGGTAAACCAAAATCGGCGCCATAAATTTGCTCAATTCCATCGTGGCCTCAAGCATGGCCTCATCATGGCAGAGAGGCGCAACGGTACAATAGGTGACCGAGTAAATCCTTCTTTCCTTGACTTTTTCCAGATCTCCCAATATTGCCTTGCACATCTCAATCAAATACGGCACTTCTTCCTTCTTTTTCACTTCATCCATAACATGTTTGGATGTGTTCATAAAAGAAACTCCGGCGCTTGTGATGCTTCTTGCACCGTATGGAACATCGCCGGGAGAGATCGGAGGCCAATAGACATTGCATAAATCGATTTCTTCAAAAACTCTCGCCGAGTCCTCCACGTCCCGAAGCACTGCGGATCGCCTGGCGCCGGTTGCAAAATCAAGGGTATTTACACCGCAGCCATCCATATTATATACAGTAAAGGGAGACGGCAGCGCCAAATCCATTTCGGGATTTCGAGCACCCATTACAAATTCCTTCGGAGTTGTCTTTAGGGCAGCTTTGACCATTGCTTCGGAAAGGAACGCAACCTGGCTATCCCAGTCCACTCTGGCTCCCTTGATTTCCAAAAGCGCCAATGCCGTGTTGCTGGCAAACCGCACTCCGACTTCCTCCAGTATCCTGATACTATCCTGATGAATTCTCATTCGTTCTTCCTCGTTGAGAACGCTTCCCTGCATTTTCATAAATCACCTAACCCCTTCCCAAGAGTTTCGCTACCAGCTTCACCGCATCCACGGCGTTGTCCGAATAGCCGTCGGCATGGATGAGTTCGGCCCACCTGCTGCTGACCGGTGCTCCTCCGATGATCACTTTGACCTGATCACGCAGGTTTTCCTTCTCCAGCAATGCAATGATACTTTTCTGTTCCTGCATCGTTGTGGTCAAAAGTGCAGATAATCCCAGAATTTCCGGTCTTCGTTGCTCTACCGTCTTAACAATCTTTTCAGCCGGAACGTCAATGCCCATATCGTAAACTTCATATCCCCCGGCAGTAAGCATGGCGGCCACTATTTTTTTACCGATATCATGCACATCCCCCTCTACCGTCGCAATCACCACATGACCCTTTGTTACCGCAGCATCCCCGGATAACTTGATCAGCACCGGCGTCAGGATTTCCATGGCCGCTTTCATCGCATCCGCGGCACAGACCAGTTCAGGAAGAAAAAAATCCCCCGCCTGATATAATTCGCCCACTTCCTGGATCCCCTTCAGATATCCCTCACTCATTGCCTTCGTCAAGTCAAGATCATCCTTCAATGCTTTTATCGCCAGCTCTTCTGCCAATTCCTCGTCGCCGTCCAAAATAGAATTTTTCATCGCTTCGTATCGTTCTGTCTCCATAGGTATTCCTCCTCTCGGACTAATCGGTTTTTCATTTCGTCTTGAACCATTCTTTTATTATCATAACACCGGAGCGCACTGATTCCGGGTAATATTTTGCTGTACAAAGGGTAATATTTTGCTGTATATTATCCTTAGAGGAGGTGAGAGAATGTTTCAGGAAAACATCGGATATAAATTCAATTCAAGGGTACGGGCTTCTTTGGGAAGCATCCTGCATTATCCGATTCATATGCATTCCAATACGATTGAGATCATCTGCGTACTGGACGGGATTGTCAGCATTTCCGATTCCGCTCTGAGTCACAAGCTGTCCGTTGGGGATGTCTACATATTCAATGCCAAGGATCCTCATAAAATCATTACAGTTAGTGAAAATAATATCATCCTTTCTGTGCAGATTGATATAGAATATTACAAAAGATACTTAAAGCGCCTTGATATGACTTACTTTATCTGTGACTCCTTTATCAATAAAGAACAGCTCTCGAGGGAGCTTCGCTATCTACGGTTTCTGCTCGCACAAATCTATTCCGAATACTGTTCCAAAGAGGGAAGGGAATCACGTCTTGAGTCGCTCACCAGAGAACTTCTGGGCTTTTTAACGGAGCAGTTCCAATATTATACCTACAGCAAATCCCAGGAAAACAGTTACGATATCGTGCGCCGTCAGGAGATGAAAGCGGAGGATCCCTACTACAACCGAATTTACGATATCATCGACTATATCTATGAAAATTTCCGCAAAAAAATCCGGCTGGAAGACATAGCAAAGCGTGAATTTCTAAGCATTTACTATCTTTCGAGATATATTAAAAAAGCCTGTGGGCTTTCCTTTTCCGAGCTGGTTGCCATAGCCAGATGTGAGGAAGCGGAACGACTTTTGGGTTCCACAAACAAGACCATCGACGAAATTGCCCTTGATGTCGGCTTTTCAAACAGAAAGCATCTTGCCACCTGTTTTAAGGACTGGTTTCATCTGACTCCGTCCGAATACAGAAGATCCTTATCCCGTCAATTCGGAAATCATTTGAATCCTCAATACGGTGGTTATGATGAGAAATATGCTGCCGCACTTCTGGAGTCTTACCTGAATGAAAGCCCCGATTGGGGGAATCTTTAAATTCGAACGATGTAACTGGTTAACTTGGTTAATTGCCAGTTATAAATGTAACAATTTCTCGTTAATTCTATAACAATTTAATAGACAAGAGACCCTGCTATAGTATAGAATATTTTTGTGAGTTTAAGTCTAATTGTTGCATTAAAGTAGAAATGCAAGGGCTGAAAGGAGTAAACTAATGAATAGCACCAAAACCAAAAGCTTTGGGGTCTTGACCGGTGAATTAGCTTTGAAGATTGACGCAATCATTAAAAATTATCAAAGCAACTCGACAAAATTGGTAGGTATCCTTCTTGATATTCAGGATATCGTCCCGAAGCAGTACCTCCCAAGAGATGTAGCCTCTTATGTCAGTGAAAAGATGAACATTCCGCTGAGCAAGGTCTACGACGTCATTTCATTCTATGCCGCCCTGTCTGATGTGCCGAGAGCCGACTATGTCATCCAATTATGTGACAGTGTCGTATGTAAAGTCACCGGCAACACAATCCTCCAAGATGCTATCACCGATTTGCTTGGAATTAAAGAGCAAGAAGCAACTGCCGACGGTAAATACTGGCTGGAATATACCCCATGCTTCGGAGCATGTGATATTTCCCCTGCCATGAGAATCAACGGTAAGGTGTATGGTTATCTTACTTCGCCGGACAGCGTGAAAGCTGTTCTCGATCAGTATAAGTAGAAGGAGAAATTGTGATGTCAAAAACAGTAAGTTTTATTACGGAGAATTTCGGAAAGTATGATCCGAGCTCCATCGATTCTTATTTGTCCATCGGTGGATTTACCGCTGTAAAGAAGGCATTGGCAATGTCCTCGGGTGAAATCATCGAGACTGCGAAAAAAGCCTCCGTCAAAGGACGAGGGGGCGCCGCATATGATGTGGGAAGAAAATGGGGTCAAGCAGCATCCGTACCGGGCGACGACAAGGTAGTCATCTGTAACGCGGATGAAGGCGAACCATGCACCTTCAAGGACAGAGAGGTCCTGTCGAAGGATCCGTTCCGCCTGTTGGAGGGTATGATTATTGCGGGATATACCGTAGGTGCCAAAAATGGCTATATCTATCTTCGAGAAGAATACCGTCATCTGAAACCATTGATCAAAAATGCAATTCAGGAATCTCTGGATAAGGGCTTCCTGGGTGATAATATTTTGGGTTCCGGATTTTCCTTCCATATCCATCTCTATTCCGGCGCAGGCGCTTATGTCTGCGGAGAAGGTTCGACCCTGATCGAATCTATCGAAGGAAAAAGCGGAAGGCCGAGAATCAAGCCGCCTTTCATCAAGGAATGCGGTTTATTCCAGCTTCCAACACTCGTTAACAACGTAGAAACACTTGCAATCGCAACCGCAGTCATCCAAAATGGAGTGGAGGAATATCTGAAATACGGTACTCCCGAATGTCCGGGAACGAAGATCATCAGCCTTGCCGGTAATGTAAAAAATCCGGGCGCTTATGAAATCCCGTTTGGTCTGACGCTGAGAGAAATCATTTATGAGATCGGCGGCGGAATCCCCGATGACCATGAGCTAAAGATTTTCCAATTGGGCGGAGCATCCGGAAGAACCGGCTCTGCGGCGCTTGTTGATACCCGTTATACATACGATGATCTTCACAAGGAAAATCTCGTAATCGGATCGGGCGGCATTCTGGTGGTTGACGACAGAACCAGAGTCATCGACTTCATCAAGTCCATCCAGGATTTCTTTATTCATGAAAGCTGCGGCAAATGCACTCCTTGCAGGGAAGGCAACCGGCAGATCGCAAAAATCATCGATCGTTTTGTGGAAGGAACTCCGCGTCAGGATGATCTTGAAACCGCGACTCGTTTTGCTAATATCATGAAAAATTGTGCATTCTGCGGATTAGGCGAAACTGCTCAAAGCTCATTATTATCTGCTATTGATCATTTCCCTGAAGAGTTTGGGATTACGGAGGTGGCTCAAAGTGAAAAACGTTAAGATAAAAATAGATAACATTGATCTGGTCGTTCCTGATGGGACTACGATTCTGGAAGCGGCAAAAAAAGTTAACATCAACATCCCTCATCTCTGCTATCATCCTGATCAGATGATCAAGGCAAACTGCAGAATGTGCGTGGTCGAGGTGGCCGGCAGCAAGAAATTGACTGCAGCTTGCTCCTCTTATGTTTTTGAAGGTATGGATGTTCAAACGAACACAAAGAAGGTTCGCGACATGCAGAAGGGTATCTTGGAACTGATCCTTGCAAATCACGACCAAGACTGCCTGAAGTGCCTGCGAAACGGAAACTGTGAACTGCAGGCTCTCTGTCAGAGATTCAATATTTCAAAAACAAATCTGTATGATGCCGCTGATGCGCTTCCTCTGGACAATACCAATCCGTCTTTGGTCAGAGACTCCGCAAAGTGCGTAAAATGTGACCGCTGCGTCGAAGCATGCCAGAAGGGACAGGAAGTCCATGTACTGACACATTCCCATCGTTCGATCCATTATAATATTGCGCCTGCCTATGAAGCGCCTCTGGAAGAGACCTTCTGCGTCTTCTGCGGCCAATGCTCCGCAGTCTGTCCTGTGGGTGCCATCGTTGAGAAGGATGATACCGCCAAGGTTTGGGATGCCATCTATGACCGAAGCAAGCACGTGGTTGTTCAAGTTGCTCCGGCAGTCCGAGTAGCTTTGGGAGATGCCTTCGGCCTGCCAAAGGGATCCATCGTTACCGGTAAAATGGTAGCCGCTCTGAGAAGATTAGGTTTTGAAAAGATATTCGATACAAACTTTACAGCGGACCTGACCATCATGGAAGAAGGAAATGAACTGATCAAGAGAGTGACCGAAGGCGGTACGCTTCCGATGATCACCTCCTGCTCACCTGGCTGGATCAACTTTATTGAAGGCCGCTACGATCACCTTCTCGATAATCTGTCAACCTGCAAGTCCCCGCAGCAGATGTTCGGCGCCCTGACCAAGTCCTACTATGCGGAAAAGATGGGGATCGATCCGAAAAACATCTATACGGTATCCATCATGCCATGTACCGCAAAGAAATATGAGGCTCAGCGACCGGAAATGGTTACAAACGGAGTGCAAGAAGTTGACGCCGTTCTTACTACCAGAGAACTGGCGCGCATGATCTCCTCTGCGGGTATTGACTTCGTAGGATTGGAAGAAGACCAGTTCGACAATCCGTTTGGAATCGGAACCGGCGCAGGCCAAATCTTCGGTGCAACAGGAGGCGTAATGGAAGCTGCTCTCAGAACCGTATACGAAGTTCTTACGGGCAAGGGACTTCCTTCGCTGAACTTTGCAGACGTAAGAGGATTAAATGGAATCAAGGAAGCCACAATAAAAATCAATGATCTGGACGTTAAAGTAGCGGTAGCGCACGGACTTGGAAATGCTAAGGTCCTTCTGAAGCAGATCGAAAAAGGAGAGTCTCCATATCACTTTATCGAAGTGATGGCATGTCCGGGAGGCTGTATCGGCGGCGGCGGGCAGCCGATCAAATCGACCTTGGACGTCAAGGGAAAGCGTATTGACGCAATCTATAAAATTGACGAGGATCTTCCGCTCAGAAAATCCCACAAGAATCCGGACGTCATGAAGCTCTACAAGGATTACCTGGGCGAACCTCTCGGCCATAAATCCCACGAGCTGCTGCACACCCATTACCATTCCCGCGGAATGAAATATAATTTCAATGAGTTGATGAAATAATGAAAAAGTATTTTCCCGAAAACCACCAAAGCTGAAATCAGCATTTTTACGAAAACCGCCGTCTTTCAATGCTTCGCATAAAGACGGTAATCGGTTTCACGGTTTTCTTAAAAAATGCTTCTTTCAGTCAAGGATTCAACTGAATCTTGGTGAAATGACAACATAAATATGATACAATTTAAGGCGGGTCGAAAGACTTGCCTTATTTTATTCCTAAATAGAATACAAATCGACAAGCAGGGGAAATCTACAACGTCCGAGATTTGCCTTTTTGCCCCAAGCTTGCTTGGCTAGGCAAAACGGACAGCAGCACAAGCGAAGCTTGAGCTGGAGTTCCTGAAAGGAACGTTGTGATTTCTTTGCATAAGTTCGCCATTCAATTTGCTTCGCAAATTGGGCGAGCTAGTATTAACGATATACTTTGAGAGGAGAATTTACATGGATCGAGGCTCCGGGATTTTAATGCATATCAGCTCCCTGCCAAATCAATACGGCATCGGCACCTTCGGAAAGGAAGCGTATGCCTTTGCTGACTTTTTAGCTGCAGCAAAACAGAAATACTGGCAAATTCTTCCCCTTTGCCCTACCAGCTTCGGAGATTCTCCTTATCAGTCTCCTTCCGCGTTTGCTCTGAATCCGCATTTTATCGATCTCGAATGGTTGGAATCACATGGTTTTCTACAGCATGAGGACTACTGTCATGTTGATTTCGGAGAAGACCCGATTCACGTTGACTATTTCAAGGTTTATGTAAACAAAGAGGCAGTCCTTCGAAAAGCCTTTTCGCGGCGAGAAGTTCTACCAGCACAGGATTTGGAAGCTTTTATTCATAAGCATCAAAGCTGGATCGAGGATTATGCTTTGTATATGGCATTAAAAAAACATTTTGACAACCAGCCGTGGGAATGCTGGGATGAAGATATCAAGCTGAGATTGCCGGAGACACTGGCTTACTATAAGGAGCGATATCGAGAGGATATCCAGTACTTCCAATTTATACAGTATATCGCCTATGAACAATGGAATTCGCTGAAGGACTACAGTAATCGACAGGGAATTGCATTCATCGGAGACATTCCGATCTATGCCTCTGCCGACAGTGCCGATACCTGGAGCAATGCCTCCAACGGCATCTTTCAATACAGCATGGATCTGACTCCTGTTTGCGTTGCCGGCTGCCCGCCCGATTACTTCTCCGATAACGGACAATATTGGGGCAATACCGTCTATGATTGGGGGAAAAACAGGGATACCGGCTATCATTGGTGGATCCGCCGTATCCAAAATGCTTTGACGAATTTCGACTGGGTCCGCATCGATCATTTCCGCGGATTTGAGAGTTATTGGGAGGTTCCTTACGGCTCCCCTACCGCTGCCTATGGAAGCTGGAAACCAGGACCGGGCATGGACTTTATTCAATCGCTGAAGAATGCGCTGGGCGACGTTAAAATCATCGCAGAAGATCTGGGTTTTATGACGGATAACGTGAAAGACTTTTTAAAGGAAAGCGGCTTCCCCGGGATGAAGGTGCTCGGGTTTGCCTTTGATACACTGGGCGACAATGATTATCTCCCCCATAATTATGATAAGAGCTGCGTCGTCTATACGGGAACCCATGACAACGACACGGTGCAAGGCTGGTTTGCCCAGGCCTCCGAGGAGCAGGCAGCCTTCGCAAAGAGATATTTAAAGTTGGATGAAACAGAAGGATATCACTGGGGCATGATCCGGGGAGCCCAGTCTTCGGCCGCATCACTGTCTGTCATTCCCATGCAGGATTTTTTAGGGCTGGGTTCAGAGGCCAGAATGAATACCCCGGCAACGGTGGGCGGCACCAACTGGCAATGGAGAATGAAAGCAGAAGACACTACCGATGAACTGGCACAAAAAATAGCCGCGTTGACACGACTATACGGAAGGTAAAAATTACATTTTCTTTGGATGCATTAAATTCGTTTTTTCGATTCATCCTATAGAAGGAGGTATTTAAAATGGCAGACAAAGTTTTAATTTGTAAAGATTGTGGTAAAGAATTTACTTTTACAGAAAGCGAACAGGCTTTTTATAAAGAAAAAGGATTCGAGAACGAACCGCAAAGATGTCCGGAATGCAGAAAGGCAAAAAAACAACAAAGGAATAGCGATCGGGGCTATCGATAGGATTTTAAAAAACCGGCTGGAGACTTATCCCATCCGGTTTTTTTAATTCATTAGTATCTCCAGTGATCGTCGTATCGGCGCTGATCGCCATGACTCATATAACGGTTTGCCCGCTCCTGGCGTCTTAGTTTTCTTCTGCGAACCTGCCTTCGCTTTAAAACGACATAGGCTGAAAACAGAAGCACTAAGAGGATCAGGATTGACGCAAAGACGCTCTCAATTACTTTCGCTGTTTCATCAGAAATTCCGATTATTGTTAGAATGCCGCCCTCGGGGATTCCGCTCGCAGTCACCGCATCGACTGTTCCAACGAGCTGATCGCCTTCATAGATTTCAACAACACCGACTTTCTGTCCCTTTGCGATCGGTGCGCGAACCTTATTATCCAATATGATCTTTGTATTCACAACGGAATCGGACGCTTCCATAGGAAGCGTTGCATAGACATCTTCCAAGGCCACAACCTGAACTTTTCGTTCCGTGCCTTGCTTTACAGGGATTTCTCCCAGTATTGTTCCGGCATCCATGGTTTTTATGCTTTTATAATTTTCAAAGGCATAATCCAGTAAAGCGATGGAGTCCGCAAAACGTCCCTCGTCAGTGGATTTCATTACAACAGAAATCAGTTCCGTATCTCCGCGTATGGCTCCTGCGACGAGGCAGCCTCCTGCGTGGCTGGTGTAACCCGTTTTGATTCCTGTCGACCCCTCATATTTGGCAGCCCTCTGTGCGCCGTTCACGAGGACCTTGGTCTTCTCATCGTAAATCAGTCGATTGGTGTTGTATAGGTATCGTGTATCCTGCTTATTGGTCGCAGGGATCACATAACGATAAGCAGTTACAAGCTTCCGGAATTCTTCATTCTTCATGGCTTCTTTGGCGATCATGGCCAGATCGTAGGCTGTCGTCAAATGGCCTTCTTCATGCAATCCGTTGGGATTGACGAAGTGTGTGTTCTTCGCACCGAGTTCTGCTGCTTTTTTATTCATCCGGTCGGCAAAGGCCGGGATACTTCCCGAAATTTCTTTACCCAAGGCCACCGCCGCATCGTTAGCCGACTCGAGGAGCAATGCATACAGAAGCTGTTCTACCCTGATATTTTCACCTTCCAGAAGATACACCCTGCTCCCCTCCGTAAACGGGGTTTCCGCATCGATGGTCACCGTCTGGTTAATATCCAGGTTTTCCAGAGCCAGAAGCGCAGTGATTACCTTCGTGGTACTCGCCGGTTCTCTTTGCTCATCCATATTTTTATCATAAAGCACCTGTCCGGTTTTGGCATCGATCACAATGGCTGTTTCTGCTAAAATAGCCGGCGGCTCCGTCGCGCCGAAAGAAACGACTGGTGCGGTATTTATTAAAACCATTACGGTTAAAATGATTGAAATAATTTTTCTCATACTATCCCCTGTTTAGTCTACCCAAAAAAGTAATCCGTCAATTCAAAACCGTTCTCAAAAAATCTTCCTTTTTTTCCTGCTTCTTCATGAAAAGCTCTTTCCGGGTCAGGTACGGCGACGTTTTCACTATTGTACAGTACATATGGAACCGGCGTTGCCGAATGCGTCCGGATGGCCATTGGTGTTCTGTGATCCGGAACGATGAGCACTTTGAAGGCTTCCCCACTGGAAGAAAGATAATCCAGAACAGGCTTTAAAACCAATTCATCGATCAACTCCAGAGATTTGATTTTACCTTCCAGATCCCCTTGATGAGAGCATTCATCCGGCGCTTCCAAGTGCAGGTAAATGAAGTCCTGTCCTTTTTGATATTCTGCAATGGCAGCCTGAGCCTTACCCGTAAAATTGGTATGGATGGTTCCCGTTGCCCCTTCCACATCCACGGAAGAAAGGCCGGCGCAAAGGGCAATGCCCTTGATCAAATCGACAGCTGAAATGGCGGTTCCCTTGATTCCATATTTGTCATAGAAAGATGACAAGTTCGGTTTTCTGCCCTGACCCCATATCCAAATGGAATTTGCAGGATTGAGTCCTCTTTTTATTCGTTCCAGATTGACCGGATGCTCGGACAGAAGCCGATAGCTTTCCTTCATCATTTCCGCGATAAATTCCGCGCCTCTTCCTTTCGGAAGATGGTCGCCCACCCTTTGAGTCAGAACATCATGAGGCGGTGTCAGATCATAATCCGTCGAGCCGTTCTTGACGATCATGGCATGTCGGTAGCTTACTCCGGGATAAAACTGAAGTCCTTCTCTTCCAAGCTTTTCATTGATATATTCCATTAGGACTTTTGCTTCTTCACTGGAAATGTCACCGGCGCTGTGGTCTGCTATGATCAAATCCTCATAGCAGCCTTCTCCCTTGAGCGTTACAAGATTCGTACGAAAAGCAACGTCCGTATCCGAAAGATCGATTCCCATGCTGACTGCTTCCAGCGGTGATCTTCCCGTATGATAGACGGCCGGATCGTATCCCATTACCGACAGATTTGCCGCATCACTCCCAGGCGCGATTCCCTGCGGTATTGTCCTGACCAGACCAACCATGCCTTTTTGGGCCAGCTGATTCATATTATTAATTTTTGCTGCCTGCAGCGGAGTTTTGTTTCCCAGCATGGCAATTTCTTCATCCGCCGCTCCGTCTGGCACCAATATCAAGTATTTCATAAATTTTCTCCTAAGACTTTTACTGCTGCATACGATAAAAACCTACGAATCTTCGATTCGTGATTTTTCAGCATAAATTCTGCCGTACGACACGAAAGCGTCGGGCAGAATGTTAAAAGAAATGCTCTCTAATGATACCATAAGAAAGCATCTTTTTTGTGATTAATTTGTGTATTTTTTGCTATTTATTTTCCGCTTCGAATTTTTTCATGAAGGCGATAAGCGCATCCACGCCCTCCATCGGCATTGCGTTATAGATACTTGCTCTCATGCCTCCGATGGAACGGTGTCCTCCCAGATTGTGCAGGCCGGCAGCCTTTGATTCCGAAGTGAACTTTTTATCCAGAGCTTCATCACCGGTAACGAAAACCACATTCATCAAGGATCTGTCCTTGACCTCGACCGGACAGCTGTATAGGCTGCTTCCGTCAATATAGTCGTAAAGCTTCTTGGCTTTTTCTTTGTTGAACTTTTCCAAAGCCGGAATGCCGCCGATTTTTATGATATTTTTAAATACCTCTCCCGCGATATAAATACCGAAGGTAGGCGGTGTATTATACATGGATTCGTTGTTCGCATGGATCTTATAGTCCAGATAAACCGGAGTGTTCTTCGGTGCAAAACCGATGAGATCCTCACGGATGATCACGATAACAACTCCTGCCGGTCCTATATTTTTTTGAGCGCCCGCATAGATCAACCCAAATTTAGAAACGTCAACCTCATCAGACAAGATGCAGGAGGAAAGATCGCCAACCAGCGGGATATCCCCGGTGTCAGGAATATATGGATATCTTGTTCCGTAGATCGTATTATTCAATGTGATATGAACGTAATCGGCATCCGGTGTAAAATCTTCCCTTTTCACTTCAGGAATATACGTGAAATTGCTTTCCTCAGAGGAAGCGACTACTTTTATCTCACCGAACTTCACAGCCTCTTCGTAAGCTTTTTTCGCCCATGCCCCCGTTACTATATAATCCGCCTTTTTCGAATTGCGAAGCAGATTCATAGGAACCATAGAAAATTGAAGGGTTGCACCACCCTGCAGGAATAATACTTTATAATTATCTGGAATATTCATGATTTTTCTTAGATTGCTTTCCGCCGAATGAAGGATTTCTTCGAACTCTTTTGAGCGATGGCTCATTTCCATGACGGACATTCCGCAGCCATTGTAATTTGTTAATTGTTCAGCGGCAAGTTCCATTACTCCCAAGGGAAGCATAGAGGGGCCCGCCGAAAAATTGTACACTCTTTCTGTAATATTCATCAATTATACACCCCCAAATAAATTTTCAATATGTTATTATATCACTTTACCAATAAAGCGTAAAGTGATATAATTTTATCTAAATTATATAGAAAATATTAATACTAATAAAAAAAACGAATCAGGAGAATAGAAAGATGTATAAGATAGCAACCTTGAATAAGATATCTCACAAAGGCTTGGAACGTTTCAGTGACCGATATGCAATCAGTGAAAATGTGCAGAATACAGATGCCATTCTCGTCAGGAGCCAGGATATGAATTCCATGGAGTTGCCTGATAATCTTCTTGCAATTGCAAGGGCCGGCGCAGGAGTGAACAATATCCCTGTCGATCTCTGTTCCAAGAAGGGCATTGTTGTTTTCAACACTCCGGGAGCGAATGCCAATGCGGTAAAAGAGCTGGTACTGACCGGCATCCTCATGTCGGCAAGAAATCTGAACAGTGCCATTGCCTGGACCAAAAC
Source organism: uncultured Oscillospiraceae bacterium (assembly GCA_964612345.1). Lineage (GTDB taxonomy): Bacteria > Bacillota > Clostridia > Peptostreptococcales > Anaerovoracaceae > Anoxybacterium. The sequence goes on from CAZTEH010000015.1 coordinate 21,162, forward strand.
TCTGACAAAAGATATCTCAAAAAACGTCGAGAAGAACAAATCCCAATTTGCGGGCCACGAAATAAAAGGAAAGGTTCTCGGTGTCATAGGTCTGGGTGCCATCGGTGTTATGGTCGCCAATGCAGCTGAGGATCTGGGAATGCATGTGATCGGATATGATCCTTACATGTCTGTCCAATCCGCCCACGAACTCTCCAGAACGATCGAGGTTTACGAATCTTTGGATTTGATTTTACCAAAGTGCGATTATATTACGATCCATGTACCTTTCATCGAAAATACGAATGAGCTGATCAACGAAAAGAGATTCAGCCTGATGAAGGACGGCGTATGCCTGTTAAACTTCTCCCGAGATCAGATCGTAAGTGAAGCGGACTTGATCAACGCACTTGAATCGGGCAAAGTCAGAAAGTATGTAACGGACTTCCCATCGGAAAATATTCTCTGCATTGACAAGGCCATCTGTATTCCACACCTTGGTGCATCCACCAAGGAATCCGAAGACAATTGTGCAAGAATGGCAGTGGATCAGCTGATGGATTATCTGGAGAACGGCAATATCACAAATGCGGTCAACTTCCCGAACTGTACTCTGGGTATCAGTACTTCAAGGAACCGAATTGCAGTACTGAACAAAAACATCCCTGCGATGCTGGGAAAGATCACAGGGATCCTGGCGGATATGAATATCAACATCGCCGATCTGAACAACAGAAGCAAGGGCGATCTGGCATATACCCTCATTGACATCGATTCGGAAGTCGACGAGACCGAATTGAAAAAAGCGCTGAAGGTGAATGGAATCATCGCAGTGAGAGTAATCTAACGCCAACCAAACAAACTGGAAACGAAAGAACGGTATGTAAGTGAAATAGGGAAGCTTTGAACGCTTTTGCCATATTATCATCCGAATCGAGCAAGATTTTTAGCCTGTATTAACAATGCGATTGCTTCACATTTTAATACACTAAAAATCGCGAGATAAGGTTTGATCATATCAAAAGCGTGAAGGCTTTCTGTTTTACTTACTGCCGTTATTTTTTGTCTCTTCCCACACTACGTTCACCTGGATTCCGATGACGAGAATATATCCCATGATGTAGAACCAGAACAGCAGTGCAACGATTGCGGCCAAGCTTCCGTAAAGCAGATCGTAGTCAGCAAAAACAGATGCGTAATAGGAATAGACCCCTGTTGCCATCAGCATTCCGACGGAAGCAAGAATACTTCCCGGCAGTATTCTTCTGAAACGAATCCGTTCGGAAGGTAGTACGTAATAATTGTAGCTGATCATCAGAAAGAACAGTGCCATAGCCACAGGCCACCTGAGTACAAACCATATGCTGTCGAAGGTAAAGTTCAAATTCAGGAATTTATTCACATAGGCAGTAAAAATGCTGATCAGGATCTCGCCGTAAACCAGAATGAGCAGACTGAACACCAGAGTGAACAGCGTGATCACAATCGTCTTGATTGCCCTGATCCGCTCCCTGAACCAGCTTCTTCCGCCGGAAGTGTGTCCGGTAAAGGAGTAATTCGAAATCCGCATCATGGAATACTGCGCCTTGGACGCAGCCCATAGTGCAAACAGAATAAAGACGGCGCTTATGGCTCCCGAAGGGGTATAGGTCAGATACGTCGACAGATTTTCGTAGATATCGGCAGAAACATATTGAGACAGCAGATCCCGGATGACGCCCATGGAAATGGAGAATACCCCCATTAGTTCTCCTAAAATAATGGCGATGGGTACCATGGACAGCAGAAAGAAGAATGCCAGCTCTGCCGCTACTCCCTGGTAGTATGGATCCGACATTCTTTTTATGATCATCAGTGTCATGTTAAGGAATCTTCTATTGTTCATCTTTTCTCTTCCATCAGTTTCTTTCTTAAACTCTGCAGCGCGATGGCCCGATGGCTGATATGATTTTTCTCTGCACCGGACAATTCAGCAAAGGTCTGATCATAACCATTTGGAATAAACAAAGGATCATAACCGAAGCCATTACTGCCCTTCGGTTTATATATGATATGCCCTTCACACTCTCCCCTTGCAACAATTTTTTTGCCGTCCGGATAGATCATCGTAATAACCGATACAAACCGGGCGGTTCGGTTTTCCGGAGCCACATTGGAAAGAAGCGAAAGCAGCTTTTCGTTATTCTTCAAATCGTTTCCGTCTTCCCCTGCAAACCGTGCAGAGATGACTCCCGGAGCTCCCCCAAGCGCATCCACCATCAATCCGGAATCATCGGCAATGGTGATTTCGCCGCAAAGCTCCATGATCTCCCTTGCCTTTTTTTCCGAGTTCTCTTCGAAGGTGTCTCCGTCTTCTTCAATTTCTATGTCGGGAACGCCGGCATCGGCTCTGGAGATAACCTCCATACCAAATTCTCCGGTGATTGCCTGGATTTCTTCAATCTTATGTTTATTCTTTGTCGCCGCTATAATACGCATATTACAATTCCCCCAGGATCTCTTTCTGTATCTGATTCAGCTCCCTGCAGCCTTTTGCGGCAAGCGCAAGCATCTGCTGCAGCTGCTCATGGCGGAACGGGGAGTCTTCTCCCGTGCCCTGCACTTCAATATACTCACCTAGATCCGTCATGACGACATTCATGTCGACCTTGGCGGCTGAATCCTCCGCATAAGGGAGGTCGAGAATGATTTTCTCTCCATTCTCATCCGCTAGAATCCCCACGCTGACGGCTGAAACAAAATTCTTTACCGGAATCGTCGTAATCATTCCATTTTCTTTCATCCATTTCATGGCCTCGACCATGGCAATAAAAGCGCCTGTAATAGAGGCGGTGCGGGTTCCTCCATCCGCCTGGATCACATCGCAGTCGATCCAGATGGATCGCTCGCCCAACTGAACCAGATCCGTTACCGAGCGGAGAGAACGGCCAATGAGTCTCTGTATTTCCATGGTTCTCCCGTCGATCTTTCCCCTGCTGGAATCTCTCATTTTACGCGTCCCTGTGGAACGGGGAAGCATGCCGTATTCCGCGGTGACCCAGCCCTTTCCCGTACCTTTCAGATGCTGTGCCGTCTTATCCTCTACCGAAGCGGTACAGATGACTTTGGTATCTCCCATTTCAATCAGAACGGAACCCTCCGCGTGCATCAAATAGTGATTGGTAATTTTTACTTTTCTTAATTCATCAAAATTTCGATTGTCTAGTCTTTTCATAGATACTCCTTATTTAATTAAAGAAGAAGAACTCTTACGAGTTCTTCATCATTACGCCTTCAATAACATCGGCTACATCCTCGCAGGCATCACAGCAGATTTCCATGAAGTGGAGTGTTCGTCCCCAGCCGTATACTTCAAGCGGATCCTTTCCATTCACATAAAGGTTGCGGGTCGCTTTGGTAAACAATTCGTCCCCTTCCTCCTCCATCCTGTTGATTTCAACGATGAGGCTGTGCAGTGTCTGGGATTTCCTGAAATTATGAAATTCACCAAGCGCTTCTCTTAACGCTTCGCAGCATTTCACGATGATGTCGGACATTCTCAGGGCATCATCCCGCATGGTTCTGATGTTGAACATGTACATGCGCATCAATACATCTTCGACATTATCTGTTACATTATCGATGGCATCCGCCATGGAAACGATGTCTTCCCGTTCAATAGGAGTAATGAATTCTTTTGCAAGCTTCTTCATCATGATATGACGTTCCACATCACCGGCATGCTCAATATTGTGCATGAGCTTCATCTTTTCTTCCAATTCATCGGGATTAAAGTTATGCATAATTTCACTTAATAAGTTTGCAGCTTCACAGGAATAATTGACTAATTCCACAAATGTGCTGAAATAACTATCATCTTTCTTTATTGCCATATTAGCTCTTCTCCTTTAACATTCTGTCCGGCGCTTTAGCGCCGCTGACAGAATTTAGGCTGGAAAATCACGAATCTGTGATTCGTAGATTTTCATCGTCTTAAATTGCTCCGCAGAGCATTTGTTTATTAAAATATTTTCATAAAAATCAATGCCATGATAAATCCTATGGCTCCGCATCCCGGGAAGGTCAATATCCATGCGGATACCATACTTCTAACCACGCCCCAGTTGACCGAGGAAAGTCTCTTGGCCGCCCCGACACCCATGATGGATGTTGTTTTTGTATGAGTGGTACTTACCGGAAGACCAAATATTGACGCGGTAAACAGGCATAAAACGGCTGCCAAATCAGCCGAAAATCCCTGATATTTTTCAAGCTTGACCATATCCATTCCAACGGACTTGATAATCCGATAGCCGCCGATGGAGGTTCCTAATGCCATAACGACGGAACACAGAACCATGAGCCAGAGCGGGATCGTAAATTCTGTAACATCAGCTTGACCCTGTGCTAAAAACATACCGAGCATAAATACGCCCATAAATTTCTGTCCGTCCTGAGCTCCGTGCATGAACGCCATGCCTGCAGCACCGGCAACCTGTGCATTTTTAAATACAAGATAGGACTTTCTTCTGTCAAAGCCTTTAAATAATTTTTCTATCCCTTTTACGACCAGCCAACCCATGCCTAAACCCATACCGGTGGAAAGTACCAGACCATAGAGTACCTTGATCCATTGCTCCCCATTGATACCGGACATGCCTCCCTGCAAAGCGATGGCCGCACCTGAAATCCCTGCAATCAGTGCATGACTCTCGCTGGTAGGTATTCCGAACCACCACGCAGCCGTCGCCCATAATACGATGGCAAAGAGTGCCGCACATAGTGCAATCAACGCATCTTCCGAGTTCCCGCCGAAATCTACCATTTTATATATGGTTTGTGCTACTGTAGCATTGAACATCGTCATAATAAAAACACCAAAGAAGTTAAAGACTGCCGCCATTAATATTGCAGCACGAGGTCCCAATGAACGTGTGGAAACACAGGTAGCGATGGCATTTGGCGCGTCTGTCCATCCGTTTACCATTATGACACCCAAGGTCAATATTGTTGTAACCACAAGAGCCGGATTCGAAAATAATTGATTAATAAAATCACCAAGTAATACTGTCATTCTTTGCCTCCTTTTCAAACGATATAATCATACCATTTTTAGTCGGGTAATACAATAATAATTGTCGAAACAGAACATAACCCATTTGGCAGTTGAAGCATATTATAATAGAGGGCTGCCGAATAAATCCGACCGGATGAAATCCGGTATAAGCAGCGGAAAGCAAAACATCGGCTGCTTTTCAGCCTCTAACTGACGGTTCAATCAATAAAAAGATCGAATAACGAAAAAGGAGTAATTCTCAATGCTTTACAATGAAAACAAATCCCACTGCCCTCCGTGTCCTCCACGACCTCCTAAGAAGCAGACTCATGTACACGAAATCCAGGGCAGCGTTGAAATAGCCGAAATTAAAAAACCATACTATTCTGATGACAAAAAGGATCCTTATTATGGCGAAGACAGAAAAGACCCTTATTATTATGAACGTAAAAAGGACTCTTACTATGACTGCGACAAAGAGAAAAAGGACCACTACTATGACTGCGACAAAGAGAAAAAGGACCCTTATTATGACTGCGACAAAGAGAAAAAGGATCACTACTATGACTGCGACAAAGAGAAAAAGGATCCTTATGATGATTATGAGAAACCCAAAAAGAAACCATGCTATGATTATGACGAAGATAAAAAGGATCCTTATGAAGAGGAATGCAAGAAGGACCATCATAAGCGTTGCCCTAAAGAGGAAGGACACAATCATCGTTTTGCAGTAGTGTCCGGTGAAGCAATTCCGGTAGGGTGCAAAGACCACTATCATGAAGTCAAATTCAGAACCGATTTCTACGAAGATCACTTTCATGTATTCGTAGGGAAAACCGGCGGTGCGATTCGTGTCGGCGACAGACACGTCCACTTCCTGGAATCCCAAACTTCTTTTAATGATGGACACAGACACGATTTTAGAGTAGCCACACTAATCGAAGATCCAATCGGCGATTGATATCGAAAGCCTCGCATAATGCGAGGCTTTTCTTATTGTCTCCGTTATGGTAATCGTTCTACCTGTTCGTATTCTGGCCCAATCCCTCTTTCTTGGAATTGTGTCCAAGATTCTGATTTGCAAACGTCCTTGGAATTTCACCGTCTTTTACTTCTTTACCCGATTTTTTGCTGCCGGACGGATTCTTCTTTTTCATAATTAATCACCTCTGAATTATCATGCCCTTTTCACAGACCGCTATGCTTTGTAACGCTTTTATTTTTGCACAGATATGCTTCGATCTGCTTTTTATTTTTAACAGCGCCTGCAGCTCCCACCGATTCCGTGGATATCGCTGCCACGGCGTTGGCAAAGGCTCCGCAGTCTTCCATATCCATCCCATCCAGTACGGCAGTTATAAAACCGGCTGCAAAATTGTCGCCTGCACCGGTTGTGTCAACCGCGTCCGCCGGAAAAGCGGGAATCCGATATCGCTCCTGCTGATTCTTTATCAAACAGCCATCTTTTCCGAGCTTGATGATCACATTTTTTATTCCGTATTGCAGCAGACAGTCCGCCATTTCATCCGGCTCATGCAAGCCGGTAAGCGCGGCGGCTTCCTCATTATTTGGCAGAAAATAATCCAAATAAGATAACGCTTCTGCGATATCCCCGATCGTTTCGCCTCCCGTCATGGGAACCATATCGGCAAAGGTTACAACCCTGTTCTCTCTGGCAGTTTTCAAAATTTTTAATATGACCTCGGGATCTTTGAGTTTGCTGCAAAAAATACTGGCAAGGGAAACCGCTCTGGCTTCCCTTATAAAGCCGTAATCCATGTCCTCCGCATGAAAACTGACCGAGCCTGCACTCTGAGTTTTAATAAAATGCCTTTGATTATCCTTTCCGATGATCACCGCATTGATCCGGGTCTCCGTTTTCGGATCCCTTTGAAGTCTGCTGTGATCCACACCTTCTTCTTCACATCTCTTTACTATAATATCCCCCAGCAGATCTATGCCGATCTGACCCATCAATGCCGGTTTTTTTCCCAACCTGGCCAGTATGATAGCTTCATTGAAGGCATCTCCTCCTGTTGTCAGGCTGATATTCGGAACCATCGTGGTTTCCTCATGAAAAATCTGTTCATCGAGAGGCCCCAGTGGCAAATCCATGAGCACGACACCGATGCAGACTACATCAAAACAATCCATTTATTTTTTTCTCCTCCGAAGCATTGTACTGCCCATTATTGGGCATGGCATAATTATTCTTACGGTAACGCTCTTATGTTTCCATTATAGCGAATAATTATTTCCATATCAAACCATCTTCATGATTTTCTTTGCTAAAAGGATTCCTGCAAATGCTTTTTCAAAAATAAATTCAGAAAAAAGTGTTAGAATAAGATTGTATTAATATGCACTGTAAAACTGCAGATTGACTTTGATATTTTAATTGTATAAGATGAGTTTAAAAATTTCCTATTTATATTTTATTAAGGAGTACAAAATGGATAAAGTTCAGGATAATATTCATGTGATCGGAATGCAGATGGATTTAGGCGCCTCAAAGCGGGGAGTTAATATGGGACCGTTGGCAATCCGTTATACCGGATTGATGGAAAAGCTTGTGGAGCTTGGATTTTCCGTCGTCGACGAAGGAGATATCGTAGCCGGGGAAGCGGAGACAGATAATCCGAAAATGAAAAACTTTAAACCGATCTATAATGCAAACAAGAGTCTTTTTGAAAAGGTGACCGCTTCTCTTAACCAAGGTGCTTTCCCCGTCATTCTTGGCGGCGATCACTGTGTGGCAGCAGGAAGCATCGCAGCCACCGTCAATCACTACAATAAAATAGGAGTCATCTGGGTCGATGCCCACGGTGATTTCAACAGTGACGAAAGCTCCCCAAGCGGGAACATGCATGGAATGCCTCTTTCTGCATTGACCGGATTCGGACCGGAAGAAATGGTGGCGTTCACCGACAAAATCAAATATGTTGATCCCCGTAATGTAGCCGTGGTAGGCGGAAGGGACATCGATCCCGAGGAAAGAAAACGTATGACGGCATCCGGCGTTCACGTCTTTTCCATCCACGATATAGACCGTATAGGAATGACCGAGGTCATGAAGAAAGCCGTCGAAGTCGCGGGAAGCGGAACCGATGGAATCCATGTCAGTTTTGATGTGGACGCGATCACACCACAGGAAGCGCCTGGTGTAGGCACTCCGGTTCACAACGGTCTTACCGTCAGAGAAGCATTTCTGGCAGCGGAACTGGTTGCCGAAACCGGAAAGCTGGTCGCTCTGGATATGGTTGAAATCAATCCGATCCTGGACGAACGCAATCGAACAGGGATCCTCGCGTGTGAACTGATTCTGTCTTTCCTGGGGAAAACTGTTTACTAATTCCTGATTTTAAGGTATTATTAATGGAAAAATATACGACGAAAATCTGCAACGTTAAGATTTGCCTTTTTGCCACAGCTTTACGGAAGAATTCCTATCCAGCTAAAGCCGGGGAATTCCCGTATGGCACCTACCAGACATTTGCAGTGCAAATGTGGTTAGGTGCGTAAGCTGTAACGGCAAAACGGACAGCATTGCAAACAAAGTTTGCAATGGAGTTCCGGAACGGAACGTTGCCTTTATTCCGCAGCTTAAGCTGCAGTGGAATAAAGGACAGCGTAGCAAGCATTAAGCTTGCGGAGGAGTTCCTGAAAGGAACGTTGCGATTTTTCAGCATAAATTCTGTCGGCGATTCTAAAGAATCGGACAGAATGTTAAGAGGTGGCAGAATGGACAAAAGAACAAAACTGATCATGAGTCAGCTTATGCTCCCCAGCCAGGCCAACGTGGCCGGAAATGTGCATGGGGGAGAAATCATGAAATTGATGGATACTGCAGCCGGAGCTGTTGCAAAGAAATATGCCCGGTGCAATGTTGTAACCGCCCGTGTGGATGAGCTTCAGTTTCATTTGCCCATTTTTGTAGGGGCTTTGGTCACATTGACTGCAACCATCGCCTATATTGGTAGAACATCCATGGAAGTCATCGTGAATGTGGACGTCGAAGATCTGGAATCCGATTCCGACCCAAAGCGCGCCCTATCCTCCTACTTCACCATGGTAGCTCTTGACAAGGGCGGAAGGCCGCGCGAGCTGCCTCCGCTGCAACTTGACACAGAGGAAGAAAAAATTCTCTATGAAGAAGTAAAACGAAGACGAGATAAATCAAAGTGTCAATGCGATCCCCAAAATTAACCGTCGATCAAGACCTTGCGTTCCGTTCCCTCGTGGAGCAGATCCCACAGGTCTTTTTCTTTGCCCTCTTTTATGACATCCCTGTATTGCTGCAGCCGTTCGATCATGCCGTCGATTTCGATTACAAGATTCTCCCGGTTCAGCAGAAAGAGCTCCGTCCACATGGTTTCGTTGAGCTTGGCGACCCTGCTCAAATCCTTATAGCTTCCTGCGGAAAAGCCCTTATGCTTTATTGAGGTGGGGCTTTTCACATAAGCGCTGGATACCACATGTGCAAGCTGAGAAGTAAAGGCGATGATTCGGTCATGCTCTTCCGGTGTTGAAAGCTGGACATTATCAAAACCAAGCGACACCCAAAACTTTTTCAAACGCTCCATGTCCTGAATGCTCATGTCTGTCTGGGGAGTCAATATCATTGACGCATGCTTGAACAGGGTCTTTTGGGAATGCTCAAAGCCGGAGAACTCGATTCCCGCCATGGGGTGTCCTCCCACATAGGAAAAGCCCCGTTCTGCAACAATGGGATATATTTCCGCGCAGACCGCTCCCTTGACACCACAGCAGTCGATGACCACAGCACCTTTCTTGATCACATCCTTGTGTGTCTTAACATATTCCACGGTAGCCCCCGGATAAAGGGCAAGCACGATGTAATCACAATCACCGACCATATCCTCGGTCATTCTGCCGTCAATTGCCTCCAAAAGCTGGGCTTTCAATATGACCGATTCCAGCAGATCCGTCCCCAACACTTCATGTTCCGTGTTCTGCTTGATCGCCTTGGCGATGGAGCCTCCGATCAAACCCAGTCCAACGATTCCTATTTTCATGGCGTCCTACCTCTTTCCTTACGTATTTTCTGTTGATTCTTAATGACCTGCTTTATAAGCGAAGGGCAGGATCTGCCGGATGCTCTCAGCCACATCGGCAAATGCTTCCGGCGTTAAGGACTGCTGCCCGTCACAAAGTGCATGAACCGGATCATTATGAACCTCGATGAGCAGCCCGTCTGCTCCAACGGCAGCGGCGCCCAATGCCATTGGTTTTACAAGCTTGGAAAGTCCGGTCGCATGGCTCGGATCTACAATGATCGGCAGATGGGTCATGGATTTCAGCAGTGGGATCGCGGACAGATCCAGGGTATTTCTTGTAGACGTTTCAAAGGTACGGATTCCTCTTTCACAAAGAATAACCTGACCGTTTCCGCCTGCCATGATATATTCCGCACTCATGAGAAGCTCCTGCAGCGTACTGGAAAGCCCGCGCTTCAGGAGGATCGGTTTTCTGATCTTTCCAAGCTCCTTCAGCAGCTCAAAATTTTGCATATTGCGGGCACCTACCTGAATTAAGTCCACCTCTTCAAACAGCGCAAGCTGGGACAGATCCATAATTTCAGATACGATCGGCAAACCGGTAACCCTTTTTGCTTCCAGCAGAAGCTCAATGCCCTTGTCGCGCATTCCCTGGAATGCATACGGCGAGGTCCTCGGTTTAAACGCGCCTCCTCTCAGCATGGAGGCGCCGGATTCTTTCACACTCTCAGCAACAGAAACGATTTGCTCCAGCGATTCAACGGAGCATGGTCCTGCGATGATCTGGAAGTTCCCGCCGCCGATCTTTACTCCGTTTACATCCACCACCGTATCCTGCGGATGAAATTTACGGTTAGCATTCTTATATGGTTCTGTGATCCGTTTTACATCTTCCACGATATCCAGCGCAGAGATCAAATCGATATCCACCACCGAGGTATCTCCAATCAGTCCCAGGATCGTGGTGTTCTTTCCCTGAGAGTAATTGATATCAATGTTCATGCTCTCCAGCCATTGAATCAAATTATCCAACTGTTTCTGGTTCGGTTTATCCTTTAATACTACAATCATTTTTCTTTCCTCCTAACTTATCTGTATCTTGCGATTTAACTTCATTCCTATTCAAAACTCGAAAAAAAATCCGCAGTGAATTCCACTGCGGAGCCGATTCCTTGTACTGATTCTTCCATTAAGAATAGCATTGGCGCCTTTTTGCGGTGAAACTCAAACAAGCCTTGCTTCCCCAGTAATAGTAGGAAGTAAAGCTGACGTAAGCGTATTCTGCTGCAAATCCGGGCTTTATCATGATATTCTCCTGATCATTGTTTTAATTTCTCTTATCATAGCATAGGAAAAATGCAATGTAAAGAGAGGTTGCTGAACAAACTGAAAAAACATTAGATCCTTACATCCAATTCCTGCATGACACGACTTTCGCCGTTTTCAAGAAGTACAAGACCGGACTCTCTTAATGCTCCGGCCATTCCGGATGAACTGTACATATTCATCTGCGTTTCGACGCTGCCCAGATAGATCGCACCGACATTTTTATCTGTCAGAGCGACAAGCTGACTGCTGCCCTGCTCATCATGATACCAGATTTTCAAATGATTGAATACCGAATCATTTTCATCGATCCAGCCGTTGCCGTCATCGTCATATTGGGCCAGCTCTCCGTAACCATGGTCTGTCTGCGGCCCAAAGAGCTCTTTTCCGTCATCTACCGTTCCGTTATTGTTCTTATCCAGTGCCAGATAGCCGCTGTTGGCATTCAGCATCTGAAGTGTGTCCTGGTCTCCGTCAAAGTCGATGTCAAAGGACATGGTTCTGTCTGCGAAGGAAGCCACGCTTCCGCCGAAGCTGATGACCAGAGGATCCTTCAGGGCATCTCCGGCCCTAAGCTGGAAATTGCTCTGCTGCACGACCTCCTGATCAATGTTGAAATTCAGATTCAGATTGATTTCCCTTCCGTCGGCAGTCTTTACAACACCCTCTGCTGCAAAGCAAACCCTGCTTCTCTCAATTTGAGTCTCACTGCGGTTGTAGATGAGACCGAAGCCTGCACTGCTTTGCCGGCCTCCGGAAAATGAAACCAGCTTAAGGTTCCCCAGAGCCTGTCCACTGCTGTCGTAGCCTCCGGAAATCAGTTTGATTTTCGGCGCACGAAGCCTGATTTTCTTTCCCATCAATCGAGTGAGGAATTCTTCAATCATTCTGATTTTTAATTCCTCTTTGCTGGTGATAGGATCATCCTCCATTGTTTCTGCTGTTTCAGAGACGGAAGAAGTGACGGAAGTGCTTATCTTGATTTCCTGCTGCGAAAATTCCTGAATGTCCACTGATGTGCCTGTATTCGGAGATCCCTGACCGGTCCATACATTTAAGCTCTCCTCAATATTCGTAGCTGTTGCGATATAGCTGCTCCCCTGCAAGTTTAGGTTTGAACTTTCAATTCTCAATGGAATTCCTCCTCTGCGTTCGGCAATTGGATCCACACTCTAGTATATATATCGGCAGAAAAAGAATAAAATTGAGATAAAATTCCATTTATTTTTTCTATTGACAACTATATCGGCGGCCGTTATAATTATATCGTCGAACGGTATAACGTCTAACGAAATAACCAGGAGGAAGTATCATGACGGAAAATAAAGAATCCCTTGCCCTCACGGAGGCAGTATATTATATTCTTCTTTCTCTATATGAGCCCATGCACGGCTATGGAATCATGCAGAACGTCGCGAATCTCAGCCGCGGGAGAGTAAATCTGGCCGCAGGAACACTCTATGGAGCAATCAGCACCATGCTGGAAAAGGGTTGGATAAGGGCGCTGCCTGAGGAAACAAACTCCCGAAGAAAAGAATATGTGATTACCGGCAGCGGAAAGTTGACGGTAAAAAATGAAATAGCCCGGTTGAGAGAGCTGGTTGAAAACGGGGAAAAAATAAAGGGGGAACTGGTATAATGAGACACACGGTACACAAGTTATTTATAGCCACACAGTATGAAAAAGAAGAGCAATGGCTCAATGAAATGTCTGCGAAGGGTCTGGCTCTTGTCTCGGCCGGGTTATGCAAGTATATCTTTGAGGATGAAACTCCGGGAAAATATACTTATAAGATCGAGTTGCTGAACAATCTGTCCTCCGCTGCGGAAAGCAAATCTTATCTGCTATTTTTAGAGGAAACAGGTGTCGAGCACATTGCATCGATTTTCCGCTGGGTCTATCTCAGGAAAAAGACGGTCGACGGTCCTTTTGCACTTTACTCCTATGTGGGATCAACGATGAAATATCTCAGGCGGCTCCAAATCTTTTTTATTTCACTAATGGTGCTGGAATAAGAGAATAGTCATGCCAGCCTTGTGCACATCAAATCTGTTATTCACATAATATGTAATGTACTTACCTTGCTTGAAGGGAGGTATTTACAATGAGTAAACCTATATGTGAACACTATGAGAACGAATACTACAGCAAATCATACGACAGTGAACCCAGCTATTTCAAGAAATCATCCTGCTGCGAATCCAGATGCTGCGAATCCAGATGCTGCGAATCCAGATGCT
>CAZTEH010000015.1:34860-53485 GCA_964612345.1 uncultured Oscillospiraceae bacterium
TGCTGCGAATCCAGATGCTGCGAATCCAGATGCTGCGAATCCAGATGCTTCGAATCCAGATGCTGCAAGAAATCATCCCGATGTGAATTCGACTGCTGCAGGCCTAACTGCTGTGGAAGCTTTATAATTAGCCCTCTCAGAAGTCTAATTGTTGGCCCGGGACCTATTCCAATCGGCGGTTAATCATATATTTAATATTGCGTTCACCTTATGGTGGACGCATTTTTCTTCTTTGTTATATTTCAAAAACCTTGTTCCGCCAAATCTTCATTAGTTTGTCAAATTTCGACAAAAGTTTATGTTATTATTGCTATTAAAGGTATTCCATGCGGAATCGTGGTGAATGTTTTGCAAAAATCAGTTTTAATTGGTATCGGTATCTATGTTTTTGGCTTTGTTTTGGTATGTCTTTCTTCCGCTATATTTTACAGTGGAAATGCAGAAAACTCATATTATTACGGAATAATTTTTTCTGTACTTTATCTTTCAGCTATTGTAGGTATTTCAACATCACTTATAATAATTGAACTAAGAAAAAATCAAAAGGACTGGAGTAAGTGATGAAAAAACAAGACGATATTCAAGATATGAAAATACCATGGTTGATACCATGGTATTTTTTTTGTATGTTTTCTATTTGCATCGGGCCAGCAGTGCTTCCCATTTCTCATCAACATGCTGCTGAACTTCTTTGATCATCCATTCGTTTCCATCCTCGAACATATGCTGGAATCTGCCCTGTTTTTTCAGATACTCTTCTACCGGAACCTTTTTTCGAGGCTCATAGTTCAGCTTCCAGACGCCGAATTCCACTTCGAACAACGGCCATACGCAGGAGTCAACCGCTAGCTTGCAGATTTCCGCCAGATCCTCCGCCTCATATCTCCAGCCTCTGGGACACGGCGACATGATGTTGAGAAAAGCCGGGCCCTCCGTATAGATCGCCTTTTCCGACTTTTCGTGCAGATCCTTAAAATTTCCGATAAAGGTCGTCTGGGCGACATAAGGAATATTATGTGCGGCGATGATGGCGGTAAGATCTTTCTTGTTCTGCGGTTTTCCCGGGATCACGCTCCCCGCCGGCGTCGTTGTCGCATCTGCGAACCTCGGCGTAGAAGAGGATCTTTGGATCCCCGTATTCATGTATGCTTCATTGTCATAGCAAACGTAAACCATATCATGTCCGCGCTCCATGGCACCCGAAAGAGATTGGAGTCCGATATCATACGTTCCTCCGTCACCGCCGAAGGCTATGAATTTAAAGGTTTCATTTACTTTTCCCTTTTTCTTCAATACGCGGTAAGCAGCTTCCACGCCGCCCGCTGTGGCCCCTGCGTTTTCGAAGGCACTGTGGATATAGCTGTCCTGCCATGCTGTATAAGGGTAAAGGAACGAGGATACTTCAAGGCAGCTTGTTGCATTGGTGATGACCGCCTTATCCTCGGTTTTTAATGCTCTCAGCACACCACGCACTGCGATGGCCGCACCGCAGCCTGCACAGAGACGATGACCGCCGGCAAGACGTTCCGGCTTTTCTACCTGCTCTTTTAAACTGTAAGCCATTACTTGTCACCTCCCTGTTCTCTCTGACCGAAATGACGATAGACCTCGCCCTGATTGCCTGTTTCGGCGATCTCGAATAACTGGTCATAGATCATTGCAAAGTGCTCCACACAGATATCACGGCCGCCGAGCCCGTAAACGTAGTTGATGGCTTTCGGACGGTTTTCCAGATCATAAAGTGCGGAACGCACTTCAGCGAACAGGGGGCCTCCACAGGCGGAAAAGCTCTCCGCTTTATCCATCACTGCAATGGCTTTTACACCGGATATGGCTTCTGCCAGCTCTTCCATGGGGAACGGACGGAACACGCGGAGCTTGACCAGACCGACTTTTTTCCCTTCCTTACGCATCTGGCGTACCGTTTCCTTTGCGGTTCCCGCACTGGAACCGATTATGACCAGCGCAACCTCTGCATCGTCCATTTCATATGCTTCAAATAAGCCATAGCTCCTGCCGGAAATCTCCTCAAATTTTTTCGCTACGGAAAGGATCACGGCTTTCGCATTTTTCATCGCCTCGGCTTGCTGTTTTTTGTGTTCCATATAGTAATTTGAGATATCGTATGGACCGACAGCCAAAGGATTCTCTTTTTTTAACAGATAATTCTCGGGATTATATTCTCCCACAAAGCTCTTCACTGCTGCATCTTCCAAAAGTTCCATGTTTTCCACCGCATGGCTGGTGATAAAGCCGTCCTGGCACACCATAACCGGCAGGCGGACCTCTTTGTTTTCACCGATTGGCATTGCCTGAATAAAATTGTCGTATGCCTCCTGGTTTGTTTCGGAATAGATCTGGATCCAGCCGCTGTCCCTTGCGCCCATGGAATCGGAATGATCACAATTGATATTGATCGGCCCGGTCAAAGCGCGATTGACCAGCGCCATGGTGACGGGCAGTCTTGCAGATGATGTTACGTAGAGCATCTCCCACATCAGCGCCATTCCGGCAGACGAAGTGGCAGTGATTGCCCTTCCTCCCGCAGCCTGGGCTGCCATGCAGGTGGACATGGCACTGTGTTCCGATTCTACGGCAACAAATTCCGTCTCGACCTCCCCGTTTGCCACGTAGGTTGCAAAGTATTGCGGAATTTCTGTGGATGGAGTGATCGGAAAGGCTCCCATTACATCGGGATTGATCTGTTTCATCGCATAAGCAACCGCTTCATTGCCGGATAGTTTGCTTTTGATCGTCATCATACACCCTCCTTTTCAAGAGAGATTGCCTTGAAGGGGCAGACCTTGATGCAGATGCCGCAGCCCTTGCAATGCATGAAATCGAAGTCCAGACGCTTTCCATCCTTCACCGGGATCGAACTGTCCGGACAGAAAGGAATGCAAACCATACAATGGGTACATTTCTCCTCATGAAAAACCGGTGTCATCGTTCTCCAGTCTCCGGTATTCACAAGAACGGAGGTGCCCCCTTCGTAAATTTCTCCTCCGACGGTCAATTCCTGCCATGGAGTTGATTCATTGATTTCACTTGCTTTTTTTATCATCCGGCGCAAACCTCCTCCAGTGATTGTCTGATTGCTCTCATATTTCCTTCAACCAAATGCGGTTTCGTTGCAAATTTATGTTGGAAGGATGTTTCCATATCTTTTATAAAATGGTCGGGATCCACTACATTGCTCACTTTAACAGCAGCAGCAAGCATCGGGGTATTCGGAAAATTCCTTCCCATTGTCTCTTCAGAAATTCTTCTGGCGTCGATGGTATATACCCTTCCCTGATAACCCCTGAGCAGTGGCTTTAGCTCATCCGGTTTTTTCTCGCTGTTGATTATAATCGCTCCGCTTTCTTTCAAACCATTTGTTACGTCAACTGATTTCAACAAGGTTTCATCCACAACGATCACAAAGTCAGGATTGTAGATATTGGAATGTACCGAACAGCGGTCTCGGCTGATTCTGTTGTATGCAGTGATGGGAGCGCCCATACGTTCCGGACCGTATTCCGGAAATCCCTGGACATGCATACCCGAGCTGAATGCTACATCAGCAAGAAGCAGACATGCAGTCTTGGCACCCTGGCCCCCACGGCCGTGCCAACGGATCTCTACGATATCTTTCATCTTTCTTTTCCTCCTAATGCGTATTATATGCCGGGGGTTTCCTTATACAAAAAAAGCTTCCGTCCTGCAAAGGACGAAAGCTTAAAGCTATCGTTATACCACCTATTCCTGCATACCAACATACGCGTTCCCTATAACGGGGGAAAACCGTCAAAACCTACTGTTACTTCGGCCTGCGACTCAGGAGTGATTTTCTGATATTTTTCTACTGGTATCGGGCTTTCACCATCCCCGAATCGCTGTGACGTTTGAAAAATACTTACTCTCTCCATCACGGTCTTTATCAATTTATTGAATTTAGTATAGTTGAAACAATACTGTTTGTCAAGATATAGTTTCTGGATTTTTTTTGTTCCATCAACCAATTTCGGCCTTTAATTTAAGCTGTACATCTCCTTGCAAAGTGCGTAGAGGGCCATGGTAAGGTCAATCTTTCCAGCAGGATTGTGTTCAAATTCCACGCCGTATTCATACATGTTATCGTCCGCTTCCTGTGACCAGACCGGATATCCGCAGATCTTAGCTTCCTTACCGTCCTTCGTTGGAATGGTGAATTGCAGCATCATCTCTTTGTTTACAGGAAGCCTGATTCCTGCTGAAAAACAAAGCCCCTCGGAACTGATATTTTTCACTTCCACCTTCATGCTGCTGACCTTGAACTTCTGTCCCGGTATCTCAATGATCGACATATCCGCTTCCAGGATCTTCGGCAGCTTGATTCTGAGATACTTCCGATAATCTCTTCCTTCCTTCTTCTCCTTCAGCAATTGAGCCGGAAGGCACTTTTCCTTGGAAAGCAGCTGCTCGAATTCAGCCTTCGGCATCGGTTTATTATAGATAAATCCCTGGCCGGTATAGCAATTCAGGTCTTTCAGGTAGGACAGCTGTTCCCAGTTTTCGATCCCTTCCGCAACTAATTTAATTCGGAGTTCCTGAGCCAGATCGATTACAGAACGAGTAATAATCGTACTCGCATCATCCATCATCACATTTTTGATAAAGGAGCGGTCGATCTTTAAAATGTCAATATTAAAGGAATTCAAATAGGATAATGAGGAAAAACCTGTTCCAAAATCATCCAGCGCCACCTGAATTCCCTCCGCCTGCAATCTCTTGATGTCGACGATTGCCTTCTCAGGATTTTTCATAAATACGCTTTCCGTGATTTCCATGATGAGAAAATGAGGGTTCAGCTCATATTCGCTGATAATATTGATGATGTTTTCCACAAAATTCCGTTCAAAGAACTGGATACTGGAATAGTTTACCGAAACCTTGATCGGCGACATCCCCTGCTCCATCCAGTTTTTATAATTTCTGCATACCTCGCGGAGCATCCAGTTTCCCAAATTGATAATAAAGCCGGTTTCCTCAGCCAGAGCAATAAATTCATTGGGTGAGACCATTCCCCATTCGGGATGTTCCCAGCGTATCAGCGCTTCTGCTGCTAAAATGTCGCTGGATTCCAGCTTGACCTGAGCCTGATAATAAACCTGGAACTGGTTTCTTTCAATCGCTTTAAGAAGATCGTTACGAAGAACGACCTGTTTATAAATCTGAATTCCGATATCCGAAGAATAGAACTTGTATCGGTTTTTCCCCTCATGCTTGGAACGAAGCAGGGAAATATTAGCATAATTGATCAGTAAGTCCGGATCTCTTTCATCAAATGGATACATGCTGACGCCCAGACTTACGGTCATATCCAGCTCATAGAGATCCACCTTATAAGCATCATTAAACAGAGTCGCGATTTTTTTTACAACCTGTTCATATTCCCAGGATTTATGTAAATTTTGTACGATGATCGCAAATTGATCACCTGTATATCTGCATAAGAAACCGTCATCGCCCAAAAACTCTTTCAGACGACGGGAAACCAGAACAATAAGCTGGTCACCAAGCTGATATCCCAGCGCATCGTTCACATAACGAAAACCGTCGATATCAAGCATGATCAACGCAAAATTATAGTCCGGATTGACATTCTCCTCACATAACTGACTCATTTTCTTTTTTAGAGAAACTCTGTTTGGGAGCTTGGTCAATTCATCATGTGTGGCAATATACTCTATTTCCTTTTGATTTTCAACGCGCTCCGTAATATCGCGCCAGTTGATCACGATCCCCTGAATCGAGGATTCCGTCAGTTGATTGGTCATTGTATATGTAAGATAACTAACCTTGCCGTTTTTATCCTTTAAGGCGAGATCCCCCTGTATCCTTTCTCCAGGATATTCAAGGACGTAATCGACCATTTTGATGAATTTTTGTTTTTCCTCGCCTTCAATAAACTCCAGAGCATTTTTACCGATTCGCTCTTCCGGAGTGTATCCGATGATCTTTTCTACTGCAGGGCTGATATATTGGATGGTAAAGTCAGGAGCTATGATTTCAAAAACATCGCTGGACTGCTGTACCAGCACTTGAAACCTTTTCTGAATTCGGTCGATGGTTTCCTCTGTTTCTCCGAGGAAGCTCTCAAATTCTTTTATTCTAGTAATATCCTGAATTGTGCCGCATAAATTCATCAGCTTTCCCTCTTGATCATAAACAGGTTTTAGAAGCTGGCGTATCAATCGCACCGAACCGTCGGCGCATATGACACGGTATTCCAAATCAAAGGCCTTTTTATCCTTTGTCTCTTTTATTATCTTATTTACCCTTGTTCTGTCTTCGGGATGAATCAAGTTGATAAATCCTTCGTAAGTTCCGTCGAAATCATCTGGTGAAATGCCGTAAACGCGATAAGCTTCTTCTGACCAGTAGCCCTTATTCCGTATCATGTTCATTTCCCAGCTACCAATATAAGCAAAATCATGTGCTTCGACAAGATCTTTATAGTTCTTCTTCATGTCCTCATGCAGCAAGTCGTTATCCTCCCGGTAATTTGCTTTTTTTCAGTTTCCAGAAAGCAGTTAAAAAAAAGAAAACCTCCAAATTATATGCTCTCCAATGCATCAATTTGGAGGTTCCTGCTTCACTACCACCGATGCGGGCTTTTCTATTTCAATTTGTGTTTATACTCATCTGCCTTGTCCTCAAGCATATCCTTCCAGTCTCCCGCTTTATCTTTTAAAACGTCTGCCTTGTCTTCGGCAAAATCCTTGAATGCCTCTGCTCGATCCTTCAGCTGTTCTGATCTTTCCCCCGCCATTTCCTTCATGTTTTCCATCCCTGCTTCTGCCCTGTCTTTCATTTCACCGGCAGCTGCCTTTGCAGATCCCATCATATCGTGTAAAATACTCATATTGATACCTCCCCTGTTTTTTCGTATTTTCACAATTATTTTACCATATTTCATTCATTTAATGCAAACATTATGTTTTACTTTGTCAACTTCTGCCGATTTCTATTAGCACCTTATTGCCAAGAAGGAGGATTGTTTCCGCAATCATTAGAATCCCGGTTCCGATCAGCATCCATTCGATCTTAAAATAGTCGGATAATGGTCCGAAAATCAACATGCCCAAAGGCATCATGGAACTTGAAATCATGGAGAGCACCCCGAATACCCTGCCAAGGAATTCTTCTTCGACTTTCTGCTGAAGCAGAACGGTGGAAGGGGTATTCATCATTGGCATTGCGAGACCGACGACAGCCATGACGACATTATACAGCCAAAACATCGGAATAATGCCCAAAGCCACCGTCCCCGCCCCCATGATCAGACATGCCATAACCATGGTGTGTATCTTGTTTCGGAAGCCGCCCCAGGATGCCATGATGATTCCGCCGATAATCATACCTGCCGAAAAAGTGATTTCGATCATGGTAAGTCGCCACACGTCATTGCCGAAGCTCCTTGCAACCTGCAGCGGAGTCAGAAATGCCACAGGAGAAACCAAAATGAAAAACAAACCGCAGAAGATAAAAAATTTCCTGACATACGCATGATTTTTTATATAGTGAAAGCCTTCCCGAAGATCGGTGTAATAACTGACTTTTTGTTTTTCCAATGCTTTTGCATGAGGCGGAACGCGGAGGAAAAAAAGCAGGGTCAGTACGCCTACCGCAGCTGTGAACACATCGATGAAAAAGATCAATTCTATACTGGCCATCGTGAGCAATGCTCCGCTTGCAATGGGGGAAATCACCATGATCAAGGACTGGATGCTGCTGTTGGTTCCATTCACCCTCATCAGCTTGTCCTCCGGTACGATCTGCGGGATAAACGCACTGACCGTCGGCATTTGCACTGCCGAACCCAGACCGCGGATCGCCGAAATTACAAAAAGCAGCCAGAACTCCTTGTAGCCCATAATAAATACAATGGCCATGATCAATGTAACGGTCGCTATGATCGTATCGGATAAAATGATGATGACTTTTCGGTTATAACGGTCTGCCCAGACTCCCGCAAAGGGAGACAGAAAAAAGGTCGGAACAAAGCCGCATATGATAAAAATCGTCATCATGACGCCGGATTGCGTTTTGAGAGTGATGTACCACATAATTGCGTACTGCACAAGGGATGAGCCAAAAAGAGACATGGTCTGGCTCGTGAGAAATAAAACAATATCTTTCTTCCAGTTTTGCTGCATAACCCGAATCCCCCATGTGATGAAAATACCTATTTTGAACGTATTTATATTAACATGAAACAGATAAGAAAACAACAACGTCAATTGCCTTAGAACCGATACGACAAAAACGGATACCTGTTTCGGTATCCGTTTTTTATGGAAATCTGAGAATTAATCAGTACTTATCGTACTCTTCATCACTTAACATGATTCTGGGTGCTTCTTGCTCTTTTTTCTTAGGATTATCCTTTATGCCGTCTCCGAGAAGTCTGGCGCCTTCACCGGCTAACGCTTTGATTCCCTTGCTTACTTTGAACCGGCCAACCATTTCTTTCAGCAGCTCCGCCTGGCTGGAAAGCTGTTCGCTTGCCGCTGCGCTCTCCTCAGCAGTAGCCGAGTTGTTTTGAACAACCTGGGACACCTGCTCGATTCCTTTATTGATTTGAGCAATTCCCGTAGCCTGCTCATTGGAAGCATCGGCGATTCCGCTTACGAGGCTTGCAGCTTTTTCGATCCCCTCAACGATATCCAGCAGAGCGGAAGCCGTTTCATTGGCAATTTTCGTACCCGTCTGGACCTTGTTGATCGAGCCTTCAATGAGATCTGTGGTCTCCCTGGCTGCTGCTGCGCTTCTCGCCGCAAGATTTCTGACTTCCTCCGCTACAACCGCAAACCCTTTTCCGTGCTGTCCTGCCCTCGCTGCTTCTACAGCGGCATTCAATGCCAGAATGTTGGTTTGGAATGCAATGTCGTCGATCACCTTGATGATCTTGGAAATGTTAGCGGAGGATGCATTGATTTCTGTCATGGAGTTGAGCATTTCCTTCATCTGGTCATTGCCCTTCTCGGCATTATCCCTGGCATTCCCCGCAAGATCGCTTGCCTGATTTGCATTCACAGCATTTTGTTTCGTCTGTGAGGCAACCTCTGTAATGGATGCCGTCAGCTGCTGGATCGCTCCGGCCTGCTCCGTTGATCCCTGCGAAAGAGCCTGGCTTCCGTCGGATACCTGTCTGGACCCTGAGGCAACCTGTTCCGCTGCATCGCTGATGTCTCCCATCACCTGACCCAGGGAAACGATGATGTTATTCAAGGAATTCTTGATCTCTACAAAGTCTCCTTTGTATTCGGCTGTAATGGCGAGATTCAGGTTTCCGTCTCCAACTTCTGTCAGTACGTTTGAAATCTCGCTGATATAGCTTCTGAGGTTTTCTATTGTTTCGTTCATGGCTAATTTGATCGCCGCATGATCGCCGCGGTAATCACCTTGCATGGTGATCTGCAGATTTCCTCTTGCCATTTCCTGCAATACGGAGGAAGCTTCTTCCACCGGGGCGATAATAGCATTCAAGGTTTCGTTGATCCCTTCGATCACTCTTGCATATTGCCCTTTGAATTTTGCCTCTGCTCCTCTGGTTGACAGATTTCCTTCCACCGCCGACTGGGCCAGCATGTCCGTTTCTTCCACAAGGAACTTAATGCTTTCGATCATTGCGATGAGCGCCGGCACCAGCGTATCATCTTCGCTTCGTTTCCCGCCGTCAATGATATTCTGAAGATCGGATAAATCGCCGACGGAAACGTGGGTCAGGATTTCAACGACCCGGTTCATTCTATAGTTGATCACATTGATGGATTTTTTGATTTCGTCGTAGATACCAAGGTATGTACCTTCCATTTTAACCGAATAATCATTCAGGCTCATCCGGTACATGACATCGTAGCCTTCCTGCAAACCTCCGAGTCCTTCAATACAGGCATTGATGCTGTTCTTTATTTCGTTGAAATCTCCCTTGTATTCCTCTGTGATCGTTTCGGGGATTTCCCCTTTTCCGATCTGTTCCAGATATCCCGCCGCCATGTTCAGCGGTCCGATGACGGTGTCCAGTGTATCGTTGACACCACCGATGACCCGTGCATAGCTTCCTTTCAGAGCACTGGTATCTGCGCGGTAAGAAAGGTCTCCTTCCTCGAGAGCTTTGTTCAGCTTTCCCGATTCCATGCTCAAGAGATAGATAGAATTCTTCACATCATTCAGATTATCGATCAGGATACCATACTCGCCCCGGTAGGTATTTTCCAATAACGGCTGCGGGATTCCATTGGCCATATTTTCGATGTAGGGGAAGGCTGCTCTCAGTGGTGTTACCATTGCGTCCAGCGTATTGTTGAAGCCCTCGATAATCTGCCTGTAACCACCCTCGAACTTATTCGCATCGCCTCTGGTTTCCAGATTGCCTTCCACCGCCGCGGTAATAAGGTTATCCGCTTCCAATACGAGATTTTTTAGCATATCAATCGCCGAGACCATACTGATTGCCAGGATGTCTTTTTCCGATTTCGGCATAAATTCCAGCGAAAAGTCGCCTTCGGCAATCTTTTGGGCCACTTCAGACTGTTCCTTGATGTTTTCGGCAATGTTTACGAATCCTCGCCCGATCAGGCCGATTTCGTCGTTTCTGCCGAGATAAGCTTCGTCAATCTGCAGATCCGTATCACCGAGCATCAACAGATTTGATTTTTCCGCTATTGTTCTCAATGGCCCGGTAATTGTTTTTCTGATGATGAAATAGGCTGCGAAAATCAGAATGATGCATGTTATGAGGATTATTCCTGCCATGATCGGAATCAGTTGATTAATTTTCGCATTCTGCTCGTTCATGGGAATATCAATTCCCACCAGGCCAACGACGTCGCCCTTGGAATCATGAATCGGAGCAAATCCGGTTATGGAAATTCCAAACGGAGGACCGTAATCCTGCGGCTGGGTGTACCGGCCGATCCCGTCTTCTAAGACCTTTGCAGGGTCTTCTGTATAAATATTTTTCGGATCGGTATAACCTAAGAAGCCCCATGCGGCTTGATCCTCATCTTTCAAATATCCTGAGATGATCAGCTTGTAATTGTCGCCGTCATCCACCATGGAATAGACATAGCTGGCCCCATTTCTTTCCTTGACCTCGCTCAATGAGGCTTTCACCTGATTGAAATACGCATCTGTCTTTCCTGTTTTGTCATACTGCAATAGCTTGTCTCCATCGATGCTCGCCGCTACGGATTCCGCGATGGACAATGCTCTTTCTCCCGTCAAGTTGATGGCATTGCTCCGATAACTATAGTAGCTGAAAATACCGATTACCAGGGTGCTGATCAGGATCGATACTATCAAGATAATTGATAATTTTCGCCCGATTGATCCAAATTCTGATTTAACCATATTCTATCCTACCTCTCTGTCTGAGTCGTTTTATATAAATAATATCGGTCATAATTTTGAAAACTTTATATCTCTAACCTGTAAATAATGTTAAATTATGGTTAAATGTTTCTAATACTTGTCCATTTCGAAATTACTGTAATTGATTCTTGTCACATCGGAAGGATCAAAATCGGCAGCCGATGCCTGTGTCCCGCTGTTCAGCAGTCTGACATCGGTCCCTTTCAGCGTTTTCGATCCTTTTCGAAGCCGGAACCTTCCCACCATTCCCTTCAGCAGTTCTGCCTGACCGGAAAGCTCTTCGCTGGAAGCTGCACTCTGTTCCGCTGTGGCCGCATTATTTTGAACGACCTGGGAAACTTGCGTCAATCCCATATTGATTTGTGAGATCCCCGTAGCCTGTTCGTTGGACAATTTCGCTATTTCAGAAATAATATCCGATGTCTTTGAAACCCCCTCAACGATATCAAACAATGCCTTCGCCGTATCGTTTGCTATGTCCGTACCCTTCTCAGATTTTATCATAGAACCTTGGATCAACTCTGTGGTCTCTTTCGCTGCTGCTGCGCTTCTTGCCGCGAGATTCCTGACCTCTTCCGCTACCACTGCGAAACCCTTGCCGTGCTGACCTGCTCTGGCAGCTTCCACTGCGGCATTGAGTGCAAGAATGTTGGTCTGGAAGGCAATGTCGTCGATCACTCTGATAATTTTCGATATATTCGTGGATGATTCATTGATTTCTGCCATGGCCTCAAGCATATCCTTCATATGGACATTCCCCTGCTCTGCGTTCTCCTTTACCGTCACAGTCAAAGCACTGGCCTGATTGGCACTGGAGGCATTTTCTTTGGTTCTTGCGGCAACCTCAGTTACGGATGCATTCAGCTCTTCCATTGCGCTAGCCTGCTCGGTTGTTCCCTAGGATAATGCCTGGCTGCCGTCGGATACCTGCTTGGAACCTGCAGAAACCTCGTCGGAAGCCGTATTGATCTCATTAAGCACTTCGTTCAGTGATTCGATTATCGTATTCAGAGAGTTTGAAATGTTAATGAAATCGCCCCGGTAGGTTCTGACCTGGTCGAGATCCAGGTTTCCACCGGCAATCTTATTAATGATGCCTGAAATTTCAGTGACTACGGCGTTCAAATCTCTTGCAGTAGTATTGACAGCAGTTGATAGAACCGCAAATTCACCCTGATAATCTCCCGTCACGGATGCCTGCAAATTACCCTGTGAAATCTCATTCATTGCAAAGGTAACCTCCTTGATGGGAGCGACAATCGCTTCCAGCATACTGTTCATTCCGCCCAGAAGCTCCTTCCATCCGCCGGTGACCTCGGATACATCGGCTCTGGCATCCAGCTCCCCTTTTCGAGCCGCTCCGATGAGCTTGGTCGTTTCCTTCGTCAACCCGCTCATGGTATCGATGCACTGATTCAGGTTATTTTTAATTTCATTGAAATCTCCAAGGTAACTATCTGTGATTTTAGCAGGGATATCTCCCTTACTGATTCGTTCCACATATTCTGCGGTCACGTTGATCGGCGCAACAAATGCATCAACCAGTTGGTTCATACCCACGATCAAGGCATTCCAGTCTCCTGTGAAAGAGGAAGCTTCCCCTCTGGCATCCAGCCTTCCTTCTTTGATCGCATCGATTAAGTGGTTTGTTTCCTTCAGTAAACCGGCCATAACATCGGTGCATCCATTGATGTTGTTCTTGATTTCATTGAAATCTCCATGATATTCCTCCGTAATCTTATCCGGAATATCTCCTTTGCTGATCCGTTCCACATATTCTGCAGTTACATTGATCGGTGCAACAAACGCGTCAATGAGATGATTGATTTCCTTCATCAAGGTGCTCCACTCGCCGGAATAGGCAGAATCATTTCCCCTGGCGTCGAGTCGTCCTTCCTGAACCGATTGGATCAGCTGGCTGGTGTCTTCAAGGAGATGATTCATAACACCAATACAACCGTTTATATTGTTCTTGATTTCATTAAAATCTCCACGATAGTCTTCTGTTATGATTTCAGGAATATCTCCCTTGCTGATCCGCTCCACATATTCCGCAGTGACATTGATCGGCGCTACCAGGGAGTCGATCAATCCGTTGATTCCCATGATCAGTTCCTTCCAGGAACCCAAATAGGCATCTGTACTCCCTCGGCTGTCCAGCTTTCCTTCCCTGACCGCCTCGATCTGACTATTTATTTCACCATTCAGCGCCCTTATTGTTTCAACCGTCCTCTTCATGGCCGGTGCGATTTCATCCTTGTCGTCCTTGGGCACAATATTCATACTGATATCGCCTTCCGAGATTCGGTTCATCACGCCGATTACATTTGTCTGGAGCTCATCTGCAAAGGAATCCATGATCTGTGACATCTTACCGATTTCATCTTTTCTGTTAAGATTGAGCCTTTCACCAAAATGGCCCTTGCTCATTTCTTCCAGCATATGTACTGCCTTCTTGCACGGTCTTGTAATCATTGAGGAAATAATCACGCCTAACAGTATGGAAATCGCAATCACGACCATAATGATGATACTCATCAGTTTAATCGTATTATTTGCCTGAACCGTATTGTCATCTGCCTTTGCTTTTGCATCGGCTATTTTCATGGAAACCATGTTATTAAGGGCAGTCTGTTCAACCGCCAATGCCTCAGCCGCTCTGCTCTGCGGGTTGATCAGCAGACTCGCCTCCGCGTCCTTATTCTCTTTCGCCAGCACCACTAACTTTTTCAGTTCCTCTGTATAGATCAATTCTGCAGCCCAGAAAGCATCAAACTCCTTTTGCAGTTCTTCTGAATCGATGGTTTTTTCAAACGCCGCAGCCAATTCATCAAGATGAGCTTTATCCTCTTCAATTCTGGTTACAACTGCCTGGATATCCTCGGGAGTCTCCCGGATAACCACATCTCTTGCATCCACTCTGATCCGGTTGAATTCCGTGGAAAGTTCGCCGACGATAGCACAAGGCACCGTCATTTTTTCATAAAGCTCCGTATCCGAATCGTCAAGAGCTTTTATATTGTAGATTGCATACATACCAACACCGCCGAAAAGCAATGCGATTATAACAAAACCGGATATTAACTTTGTACCTATCTTTAAATTTGAATAAAAATTCATAGCATGTATCTCTCCTGTTCTTTTATAGATTTTATTAATTAGGGCTTACTGAACAATTCAGCAAGGGCTGAATTTCACATTTTTCTTCAAATTTTTTAAGATTATCAAACCTTGCCGGTATTTAAACCATTGGAATGCACCTCTTCCCTTTTTTTGTCTAAAAAAAGTGGCTACGCCACTTCCGCTAGGGAACCCAAGGTTCCCTTCGGCGGCTGCAAGCAGCCTGTGCACCCTCCTTTATTGGCAAGGGGTTCCCCCTCTGCACTCCCCTTTTCATCGTATAGGAACGATATTTCCTATACGATGAAAAATAAAAAGCCGCAGGAATTCTACGTAATTCCCGGCTTATTTCTTTCTGAATAATTGTGCATTTGAAACGATCGATTCAAACATATGATTTGCTTCCTTCGGAAGCTTTTGTGTCTGTTCCATGACGAAAAATCCTCCGTCGGAGAGCGAATCATGAAACATTTCAATCACATCAATTCTTTGAGACTCATTAAAATGCAATAAAACATTTTTGCATACGATCAGGCCAAACCCCTTATTGGGAGGCGCCAGCGAAAGTAGATCATGCTTAAGAAAGGTGACGGATTTTCTGATTTCTTCCTCTAGAATAAAGTACCCCTCCCTGACATGGGGTCGGAAGAATTTATCAAAGAGATCCTTGGGTATCCTTTGAACCAGTTCTCTCGGATACGCACCTTCCATGATTATTTTCTCAAACTGATTGCTTTCATCAAGATCGGTTGCTAAAATCCTGACATTCCGGAACAGCATGTAACCCATGCTTTCCTTTAACCGCATGGAGAGAGAATAGGGTTCCTGTCCCGAAGCGCAGCCGGCATCCCAAATGTCGATATACTGTTTTGTTTTAAGATATGGAAGCGCATGATCCCTTACTGCATCTAAGGTTTGAAGATCTCTGAAAAAATACGTAAATGCCATAAATAAAATCTCCGATTTCGGTTTTACTGTTGTTTTCGAAAAAAAATGCCTTTCGGCCTAATCGGAAAAACATAATTCTACTTTATTATATATTGTTTCCAGTGACCTCTTAGCTTTCTGTCGAAAGTCAGTGGTTTTCTGTAGAAATTAGTCGAATTCATTTTCCCTGGCCGACAGAAGCTGCTCATAACATTTTTTCTCCGTAATATATTTGTTAAAGAACTAGTTTGAAACGAAAATTGGGCGAGCTAGTAAAGGAGGGAATCCAGTTATGGCAGAGAACGATTATTCCATAAATCCCACAGACGAGCAAAGGCATCAATTATTATTGGAAGCCCTGACCCGTGCCGGCAGAGCGGATGATTACGAAAATGTTCTGGATCTATTAAGTCCGCCTCCGGATATAACCAGATCATTAACCCCTGTCGCTTTAAGAAACATCCGCATCGGCATCGTCGGTGGCGGTCTTGCAGGACTTGCTGCTGCTTATGAACTGCGTAAGCTCGGTGCTGATATCACTATTTTCGATGCGCAAAAGGATCGGATCGGCGGCCGTGTGTATACCTTTTATTTCGACCGGTCCGGACAATATTACGGCGAATTCGGTCCCATGCGAATTCCTGTCTCCCATGAGACGACCTGGCACTATCTCAATTTATTTCATTTGGATACAGAATCTCTTTCTTCTCCCCAATCCAACAATTTCATTTATGCCCACGATGTAAGGATCCGGCGGAGCGGACAAAATATTACGGAGTACCTTTATCCCTACTATGACCTGACGGAAACAGAGAGAAACACTCCTTGGAACGTATTGAGCAATTACGCCATGAATGCCCTGTTAAATCAGCTGACACCGGAAAAGCGAACGGAAATATTAAAAATACAGCCTGAATACTCCAGTGAATATGCGGCAATCACCAGGTTAAGCAATCGCCAGATATTTGAAATGCTCGGATTGAGTCAAGGTGCGATCGAACTGTTATCCGCCGTAGATCCTTTCGCCGGAGCTTTACTCGGCATCAGCTATGACGAAACGCTAAGCGGCAATTACTCTCTGGATTTTATGAACACCTACCGGGTCGCCGGAGGTATGGTTCATCTTCCTATGGCCTTCTATCACTCGCTCACTGCCGAAGAGCCTCCTGAAATAGATTTCCCATCCTATTTTTTAGGAAAAGTTGATATCCGATTAGGGCAGCCAGTAAACGGAATTTCAAAATCTCAGAATAACAAGGGAGTCGATTTGCGTTATAAAAATCAAAAAGGAACCGAAGCAACAGAATCTTACGATTATGTTATTTGTGCGATTCCTTTTTCAACATTAAGAGAAATAGAAATAATGCCTTATTTCAGCAATAAAAAAATGCAGGCGATCAGGGAATATAATTACATAGATGCCCAGAAAACTCTATTTCTTTGTAAAAAGCGGTTTTGGGAGGAAGATAAAGATTATGGCAGGATGAATGGAGGAATTTCGTTTACGGATCTTCCGATCCAATCGATTCTATACCCGCCTGACCATCTGAGATGTGAGAACCAGAAAAACTGCTCACCAAATGATCCGGGAGTATTGACAGCATCCTATAATTTGGGCCAGGACTCCAACCGAGTTTCCAGTCAGACGATACCGAGCCGTTTTGATCTGATCAAACGCAATGTAGAAGCTGTGCACGGGCTGCCGCCCGGATACCTGTATTCCCTCATCGATGAATATAAAACGGTACATTGGAACACAGAACAATGGTCACGCGGTGCTTTTGCCGCCGGCAACCCCGGTCAGAAGCTTCTTTTCGCATATGATATGCAAAGGCCTGAGTATGACGAGAGGCTCTATTTTGCAGGTGAACATGTTTCAACAAAGCAGGGGTGGCTCCAAGGCGCATTGTATTCAGGCAAAACCGCCGCCAATATGGTAATTGAAAATTTCAAGCTTTCAGCAGATAGTTTTTCAGTTCCTCGATCCCCTCTCCTGTCTTTGACGAGGTGATAAAAAAAGGTTCCTCCAAACCGATTTCCTTGAAGTTATTCAACAGCAGTCCAAGATCATGCCTTTTCTCTTCCAGGTCGTTCTTCGTAATTACGCCGATCCGCTTCGTGTTGAACACCTGCGCGAAATTGGGAGGAAAGCTGAAAATCGGCTGATCAAAGGATTGAATAAATAAAACAGCATCCGCATCCTGGGAAGCAGATATGATATATTTATGCATCATGGGACTCTCCAGATATTCTCCCGGCGTATCGATGGTGTTTTCTCCATAACAAATAGCCTGGCTCTTCATCACTTCTAAATCTTCCGAATTGATGCAGTTTGCCAGACTTGTCTTCCCGGTGCGGGAACTCCCGATGAGCATGATCCTCTTCCTCATGTTTTCGTGATATCGCAGGGAGTAAATCCCAGCATGTTTTTCAGCACTTCGTTGATTTCGGTGAGCGCAACAAGAACGCCGGAGACGTCGCCTGTGATGATCAGTGCGCCGGTGAACCGGTCCAGAAATCCAATACTGACCGGAGCCACCTTGGTAGCGATATCGGCAGCAATGATGGAGGTCTCACTGGGTGTCAGCGTTACGATGCCGATGGCGCCGCTTTTTGACAAGCCCAACCGCTGATAGATGTCTTCGTCCGGCGAGGCGATCATATGGGCCAAAGTAACCTGTTTCCCCGGGACGAACTCCTGTATGATTCTTTGTTTTTCAGTCAAGCTATACTCGCCTCCTTAATATTCAATGTCCAACTGCTTCTTATCGATCTTTTCGGAAACGGCGATCAAAGCCACCGCAACGGCGGAGGTATCACCAAAGAGGGCGATCATGGTAAAATGCTGCGGGCAGATGCCCTGGATCTCTTCCACGATGACTCCCGATGTTTTTTCCGCGATATCTCCCGCGGCAATCATATCCGCCAACTGCCCCTGAACCAGACCGACCGCTTCGAAATAGGACTCTTCGGGCTCCTGTTTTCTCAGAGTGCCGGAACGCCGGAACAGCATTTTCAACGTGCTTTCGGTAGGTCTTTTAATGAATTGTATTTTTAACAAAGTACCACCTCATAACATTCTGTCCGGCGCTTTAGCGCCGTTGACAGAATTTAGGCTAAGAAATCACAACGTTCCGTTCCGGAACTCCAGCCCAAGCTTCGCTTGCGCTGCTGT
>CAZTEH010000016.1:0-51993 GCA_964612345.1 uncultured Oscillospiraceae bacterium
AATTCCTCCTTCATTATGGATGGAATTATTATATCGTAAAATTCTAATTTATACATGTTTTAGTTGCAACAAAGTACTAGTGAAGATTAATTAACCCGATTCTGTTATCCCGGTCCCCATTATAGACGAAACATTACTTAACAGTAACTTTAATAAAAAAGGGCAATACTTATTCAAGCATTACCCCGGAGTCTTTTCAAACATTTCATCTATTTATAGTTTACGACTAATAATCTAATAATTCAATATATTTTATTGATTGTCACTTAATGTCACTTATGTAGATTCTATAATTTTGAGACTAAAACGGAACCCGTTAACCATGCTATAATTCGTATTTCGTGGAGAAGGTGGGATTTCGCAGCTGCTTCGCATCTGCCGTTCTGCGATGCCTTATTCAGGCATCTTGAACCGCTCCTTACTCGAAAGTCCACCGGACTTTCTCCCGACAGTCGCGCCCTTTCGGGTTCGAATCCCATCCAATTGACGAAACAAAAAAATATCCACCTATCAGGTGGATATTTTTTTGTTGGCGGAGAAGGTGGGATTCGAACCCACGTGAGGTTGCCCTCAAACTGATTTCGAGTCAGCCCCGTTATGACCGCTTCGATACTTCTCCATACTAGCTCACCCAAATTGCAAGGCAATTTGTTGGTGAACTTATGCATCAAAATCACAAATCTTTGATTTGTTGATTTTGCCTGCGGTATTGTCCGGTTGAGACGGACAAAGTAGATTATAGCATATTCTGATGTCTATTCGCAACCCTGAGGCACAGAAAATTTAATGCCTCCGGGAATAATTTCAAAAGTTGTCTCTCCGGCGATTGAAACTTCGCCGTCTGTGCAGAGTTTAACCGAATCGCGAGGCCTGATCGTCAGGCTTTTACATTTTCGATAGGTTATAAAGCTTGCGGTAGCCGGATCCTCTAAATGAGTTCCCTTTCTGTACTTTGCAAGAAGAGAAATACAGGTTCTCCGACTGATATTATCGACAATGCTCACATCGATCAAACCGTCATCCACACTGGCTCTTGGCACTCCGTTAAAACCGCCGCCGCAGTAGCGGCCATTGCCGATGGCTACCAGCGTAAAATCACCGGTATATATTTCGCCGTTATCGAAACAGATTTCCAGATTCACGACTTCATTTTTTCCTAATACAATTCCAACGCCTACGCCATAAGCCAATGTTCCGGGAACGAATGGATACTCCTTGATCTTTGCGACCTTATCCGCAGCTTCGCAGTCCAGGCCGATATTAAACATATTGATTCCGTAACGGATAATCGGATCTGGATCAGACTCAAAAATTAAATCAAGTTCCGATGAAAAACCTGGATTCGGTATTATTGTTTCATAACGGATGATATCAACTGCTCTGGCTTCTCCGAGGATCTGCCCTTCTATATTTTCAAAATAGTTCAAATCGCCGAAGCTGCGCGGAAAATCATTTCCGGTTCCGGCGGGTATCATCGCAATTTCAACATTTTCATGACCAAATGCACCATTGGCCACTTCATTTAAGGTACCGTCACCTCCGCAGGCATAAAAACGCAATATGTCTTCTGGCTCCGGTTTGTCTCCTCTTGATTCGCACCTGCTTTTTACAAAATGCTGAGCATCCCCGGGTGCTATGGTTCGATGGATTTCGTAATCGATCCCCATCCTTTTCGCGGACTCAATGATCTTGGGCAAGAAAACCTTGCCTGCCTTCCCTTTTCCGGCTGCCGGATTCATAATAAAAATGTGCTTCATCTTTTGCTCCTAAATAAAAATGACGATTTGTCCATGGATTTATTCTAACATAACAGGAAGAGCAGGTAAAATGTTTATTTAAACCGTACTATTTTAAATTACCTGATTTTGGGGTATAATATTTTCAATACTTTAGAATTTAAGGAGATTTTTATATGGATTCAAGAAATAAGAAATTAGCGGATGTTTTGGTTCATTATTCCTGTAATGTGCAAAAGGGAGAAAAAGTCCTCGTCTCATATGAAGGAGACAGTACCAAACCCCTTGCCAAGCTTCTTATAAAAGAGATTTATGCCTGCGGAGGCCTTCCTTATGTTGAGATACGCGATTCTTCCCTGACAAGGGAAATCCTGTTGAGCTGTGAAGAAGATCAGCTCGCATTTATGAATGAATACCAGCTGGCCCAGATGCAGGGTATGGCTGCGTATATTGCAATACGTGCAAGCGACAACACAGCCGAGCTTTCCGATGTTCCTTCGGCAAAGATGAATATGTACAACAAAGTGCTTCGCCCGGTGCTTGATTACAGAGTGAATCACACCAAATGGGTGGTTTTAAGATATCCGAACAACGCCATGGCTCAATTGGCAAACATGAGTCTGGAGAACTTTGAGAACTTCTATTATGATGTTTGTACTTTGGATTACAAAAAGATGTCGGTCGCCATGGATCCTCTCGTTGATCTGATGAATCGAACCGACAAGGTCAGAATTACCGGAAAGAATACTGACCTGACCTTCTCCATCAAGGGCATCGGTGCAATCAAGTGCGACGGTGAACGCAATATCCCCGACGGAGAAGTTTATACCGCTCCGGTTAAGGATTCCATGAACGGGATCATATCCTACAATACCCCGTCTGAGGAACAGGGATTCACCTATGATAATATCGTTTTCGAAATCAAGGACGGAAAAATCATAAAAGCGACTTCTAACGACGATGAAAGGATCAATGAGCTTTTGGATACCGATGATAGTGCCCGCTACTTCGGCGAGTTCGCCATCGGTGTCAACCCGTTTATCCTCCACCCGATGAAGGATACGCTCTTTGATGAAAAAATTGCGGGAAGCATCCATTTGACTCCGGGGGCATCCTATGAGGATGCATTCAACGGAAATAAATCGGCGATCCACTGGGATCTGGTCTTTATTCAGAGACCGGAATACGGCGGTGGAGAGATCTGGTTCGACGATGTTCTTATCCGAAAAGACGGGCTTTTCGTCTTGCCGGAGCTTCAGGGTCTGAATCCGGAAAACCTAAAATAAAATGGAAAACCTGCAAATGCATTCATTGCTTTGCAGGTTTTTTTATAATATTAGTATTCTGTTTAGTCTGTGTTCATGTATCGTTTGAATATTTCAGGATCGACACATCGGGAATATGCATCTTCATTAGAAATAATTTTTGCTTTAGCCAGCTCTGCCAGAGAGTAATCCATCGGCATCATCCCGTTCTTGAGATTTGTCTGGAGAACTGTATTAATTTGATGATTTTTGCCCTCACGAATCAGGTTTCTTACCGCATCGTTAACGATCAGTACCTCCATTGCAGGTACGATCATTTTGCCGTCTATAGTTTTAATAAGCTGCTGACAGACGATTCCCTGAAGTGCAGAGGAAAGCTGGCTTCGCACCTGCTGCTGCTGATGCGGCGGGAAGGTATCGATTATTCTGTCGATCGTCTGCGCCGCAGTTGTCGTATGCAAAGTAGAAAGCACGTAGTGTCCTGTTTCCGCAGCTGAAATTGCGGTTGAAATGGTTTCGAAGTCTCGCATTTCGCCGACCATTATGACATCAGGGTCTTCACGCAAAGCAGCCCTCAGAGCATTGCTGAAGCTATGGGTATCACTGCCTATCTCTCTTTGGTTGACCATAGATTTATTATGATTATGCATATATTCGATTGGATCTTCAATCGTCAGGATGTGACATTTACGATTACTATTGATATATCCCACCATAGCAGCCAATGTAGTGGACTTTCCCGAACCGGTCGGCCCTGTGACCAGAAACATTCCACGGGGTTTCATTGCCATCGTGTTCAGGATCGGAGGTAATTTGAGTTCTTCAACGGTAGGAATTTTGAAATTGATCATTCTCATTGCTGCCGCACAACTGCCCCTTTGACGGTAAACATTTACCCTGTAGCGATTGTAGTTTGGCAATGCCCAGGAAAAATCCACCTCACCTTTTTCTTCAAAAATTGCTTTTTTTTCTTCATTCATCAGTTCATAGCAAATCTTACTGGTCTCCTCCTGCGACAAAACTTCATCACCGTAAGCAATCAGTTCACCTCTAACTCTCAACATCGGTGGACGGGATACTGTAAAGTGGATATCTGAAGCATTCAGCTCCAGAGATTTGCTTACAATATCCAGAATATTATAGTTCATACTATCACTCCTTCTTTATAATATAGTGAAATGTAAATGACAATTATGGTTTAATCAACACTATATGTAACTTTGATCAACTCATCAACCGTTGTGACACCGCTTAATACTAGTTCGGTACAGCTTTGCTGAAGTGTAGTCGTACCCTGACGTACCGCCATCGTTGCGATTTGATCGATCGATGCTTTACGACTCACAAGTTCTCTGATTTCCTTCGTCACGACCAGAATCTCATGAATTCCGCTTCTGCCTTTATATCCGGTAAAATTACAGAAAGGACATCCAGATCCTTTATACAGGGGCATTGGCTCTTTCATCTTTAGCAACAGCATATCGCTGTGTGACGGTCTGTAGGAGGCTTTGCAGCGCGGACAGACATTACGAATCAGTCGCTGAGCAATTACCCCTACTAGAGATGAGGAAACAAGATAAGGTTCTATGCCCATATCAACAAGACGAGCTACGGAAGACGCCGCATCATTTGTATGGATCGTGCTTAGGACCAGATGACCGGTGATAGAAGCACGTATTGCAATTTCAGCCGTCTCGGAGTCACGGATTTCTCCGATCATGATAATATCCGGATCCTGACGAAGTATTGAACGCAAACCATTTGCAAATGTTAGTCCTGCTTTTGTATTGACCTGGACCTGGTTGATTCCGCTTAGCTTGTATTCCACCGGATCTTCTACGGTAATGATGTTTACCTCCGGTTTATTGATCTCTTTCAGTAAGGTATAGAGCGTTGTCGTTTTACCGGAACCGGTCGGTCCTGAAACCAGTATAATACCATTCGGGCTCTTTGTGATTTTATCGAATAACGCCATATTTGATTCTGAGATGCCAAGCTGTTTTCTGTCCAACTCCACAGTAGTTCCGCCCAGAACACGTATTACAATTTTTTCTCCATATACGGTCGGAAGTAAAGAAACACGCAGGTCAACATCCATTCCGTCCACAATAGTCTCGACACGTCCATCCTGAGGAATCCTTTTTTCTGCGATATCCATTCCGCTCATTATTTTAACTCTTGTTGCAATGGCAGGATGCGCAGACATCGACGATGTCATTACTTCCTGAAGTTGACCGTCGATTCGGAAACGGACTTTAAGGTCACCGGCTGTCGGTTCGATATGGATATCACTTGCATTTGATTTTATGGCATGCTGCAAAAGAGAGTTGATCAGACGGACGACCGGAGCATTGGATACTTCGCTTTCAGAAATTTCGTTCAGATCGGCAATATTTAGCTTGCCGTATTCCTTTTTTAAATCCTCAAATGCTTTTTCTGCGATCTCACTTCCATAATATCGGTCAATCGCACTGCTAATATCCTTTTGCGGAGAAATGGCTACACTGATTTCCATTCCGGTAGCATTTTTTACATCATCAAGCGCGTAAAAGTTTAGAGGGTCCGACATGACTACTGTCAGCACCTTGCCATCTTTTTTTATTGGAATCACATTGTGCTTCTTTGCCATATTCTCTGAAATCGTACTTGTGGCGTCCTTTTCGATCGATATCGCCGTAATATCGATATATGGAGTATGAAAAAGATATTCCAGACCTTTATAAAGGGTCTTTTCATCTATGTATCCCATTTTAACGAGAGTCGTCCCAAGGATATCACTGTTGTTTTTCGCTAATGTTAAGGCCTCTTCGCATTGAGCTTGAGTGATAGCCCCAGTTTCTACGAGAATTTCTCCCAATCTCTTATGTTTTCCACCCATATCCTCATCTCCATCTTGTTTTAATATAAAATTATGATAACATATAAATAATAAATTTATTACATCTTTAGTATTGTTCATCAATTACGGAAGGCAACGGTAATTATAATGATCGAAACAACAGTCGCGGTATTTGTTTTTTTATATGGCTTGCTAATCGGAAGCTTTCTGAACGTTTGCATTTACAGGATCCCTCTCGGCAAAACCGTTGTAAAAGGTCGGTCATTTTGCCCTTCATGCAATACATTGATTCCCTGGTACTGTAACATCCCCGTGTTCAGCTTCCTATTTTTAAGAGGCCGCTGCCGCGCATGCGGAGAGAAAATATCTATCGTTTATCCTGCTGTTGAGCTGTATAATGCCATTTTATATGTTCTAATATTTTTTAACTACGGATTATCTGTTTCCGGACTCTTTATCGCTGCACTTTTCTCATTGTTGATTATTGTCTCTTTTATAGACCTACGTTACCAGATTATACCGGACGGACTTGTACTGATTATTCTTTTTCTGGGAGCGATCCATGGTGTATATCAGGTTCTGGCCATGGATGTACCATGGTTTACCTTTGTCATCGGTTTTTTTGCTGCTTCAGTACCGCTTTATCTCCTCGGAATGATCTATAAGGATGGAATGGGAGGCGGTGACATTAAACTGATGGCAGCTGCCGGTCTGTTCATCGGCTGGAAACTGATTCTTCTCTCACTTTTCATCGGAGCTCTTTACGGAGGGGTCGTCTCTATTTTCATTATTGCCTCCCGAAAAGGGTCCTTGAAATCGACTGTTCCTTTTGGCCCGATGTTATCTCTTGGAATTATAACATGCGTTTTAGTCGGCAATTCGATACTTTCCTGGTATCTCTCATTATTCTAAACGGATCGGTTTTCTTTTCAGATGATCCTTCCTGATCAGTTTTGCCAGATGTTTTCTGCGCATATCCGGCTCAATACCCATTTTGATATCAAGCATTTCCTGAATATAAAGTATGTCGATACCTTCATAGCTCAGTTTGACACATGGCTCCTCGACTTCCTCGATTATGAAATCTCTTGCTGTGAGTCCACTTTTGTCTATTCTTATGAATGTCGGTAGATTTTCTCTATCTGCCTGCCATGCAGCCATTTCATGCGCAAACTTGTCCTTTTTATAAAAGAAGGAGTATGGCCTGTTGTAAATATCCGCTATCACGATCTCACCGAAATCGATGACGAGCAAATCGTCATCCTCGATCGTATAGCTGTTCTGAACTCGATCGAAGTACTTTGCGAGAACATTATATTTCTTAGGAACACCGATTGTGTGCATTTTAAGCCGATGTAAGTAGCACCACTGGGAAAACTTTTTTTTCAATTCGGATGAATAAGGCTCCCAGTCTGTAGAGACAAAGGGCTGCCCTATTTTGTCCAGGATTGCCAGATTGATCCCATCGTGATACTCTGTCAGCTCAAAGGTTGACAAATAATTTTCGATCAGCTTCTTCAATTGATCAGCCGGTTGACTTTCTACGATCCGTATGATCCAGGAACGGTTTAATAATAACCCTTGTCTGCTGGTAGTACTCAGGAATGACAGTAAACATTTTATAGCAAAATAGCTGGTTTCCTGAATTACGTATGTATTAAGGCATTCTTTAATATTCCAGCGCATTTCTTCGATCGTTTCTCTTACAGCTTCCACCTTATCCTCTTTATCTCCAAAATGCAGAGCAAAAGCCTCCTCGGGAGTATTCACGCTTTTTTGTTTTAACATGGCTGAAATTTCTTTCAAGCCTTCGTTCAAACCTTTCGAGGTATCGTTGTACTGATAGAGTATCGTCAAAAGTTTTATCAATCTCGAAGATATTCTTTCCTTCAGGATTTGGACGGCTCTTTGAATCTCTTCCTGTCCCGAAGCATCTCTCAGATCGAAAAGAAGTACTTCCAGTTGTTTTCCGTTCAATCCCAGAGCATAACTTCCCAACGCTGAACGGTCGAGCTGCAATGCCACTGAAAGTATATTCTGCTGCAAAAAATCCCGATTCAGGAAAGGGAATTCCTCTATGGTAAAGAATCTGGGCTTCAGGTTTTTTATTATGTCCTGAAGCTTACCTGCACCGTTTAGCAGATCCGTCTCATTTGAACTGTCCATAACATCACCCCTTGCCCTATTTCCTGTCCAAAGCCGACGGCAGGGCTTCCACAGCATCACAAATGCTCTCCACTGTATTTGCAAGCCTTTGCGCCAGTTCGGATAAACCATTGTCAAATTCACTGATCGTCAAGCGGACGCCTTCCTGCATCTTGCCGCTGAATTCACCTACAGAAGTCTGAAGATTATTTGAGAGTTCTGAAATATCAAGATTGATTTCCTTCGCATATAAGCCGATGCTTCTTGCCTGTTCATCAAAGGACTGAAGCAGGTCAGTCGTATTGTCTTTGTATCCTTCAAGCACTTCACCGTTGGCCTGGATCGATTCTTTCAACATGACACCCACATCTTCGGTTATTCTTGTAATTATGTTCTTCACCTGATAATCCATATCATCCATCGTTTTCAGCGTGCTATCCTCAAGACGTGAAAAATAGGTTTCATAATCATTCCTGAGATTTTGCGCCTGTTCCGTAAGATTGGTGATCGCTTCCGCATTGTCTGCAGTGACATCCTTGATCCCAAGTGCGATTTCTCTGCCGGCATTGGTCATTGCATCATTCATTCGATCGGTGATATTTTCCATCATATCGGATATCATGTTGTTCATTTTGGTGTATTGTTCCATTGTTTCATTCACAGCGGCTTCCAATTTCTCTTGAGAGATCTTTGCATCTTCGGATATTCTCTGCTGTGCCTCGTTGGTTTCTTTCGTAAACTGGAAGGCTTCTTTGCCGAAGGACATGGTTTGTTCCGTAAGCTTATCAAGGGTTTCTGCCATCATATGTACATGTTCGTTCAAGACTTTGCTGTTTTCATTGGCTTGATACTGAATTACCTTAGTTTCGGCAAGAGTTTTCTCCTGAGTTTCTCCGGAATCGATGAGCATTCTGGCCGACTGTTCCAGCACTTCTCGCTGTGACGTCAGCATTTCGGATAGTTCGGAAACATGGATGTCCATCCGGAAATTGAAATCCTCCATTTGGTCTTTAATGCCGTCAAAAGCTACTGACAAACCAGTCGTTGCTGTAAGAAATGTCCCTGTCAAAGTATCAGTAAAAGTTTCGCTGATACGCTCCATTCCCTTTTCCTGCAGTTCAAGAGATTGCTGCATGCTGAACGTCAGGCCATGAATATGATCGTTCAGACTCTGATTCAGTGATTTCATAGTGGTCTGAACATTTTCTATCGTGGACGACAAGCCTGCC
Source organism: uncultured Oscillospiraceae bacterium (assembly GCA_964612345.1). Taxonomy (GTDB): domain Bacteria; phylum Bacillota; class Clostridia; order Peptostreptococcales; family Anaerovoracaceae; genus Anoxybacterium. The sequence continues at coordinate 9,215 of CAZTEH010000016.1, forward strand.
ATTCTAACCTCCAGAATATCTGCCAAATGATCTGCAAAAGCCTCTGTCATCTTTTTCATGCCACTGTCCTGCAATGCCAACGTCTTTTTCAGATTATTGTCCAGGGTTCTTTCAATGTTCTGCAGAGCAGGTACTAGATTGCTGTGCATGATAACAGCGATGGAGCCCTCCAGAACCGGCAGGATCGTTTCTTCAACAATGTTATCAAACTTTTCAACGATCTTCTGGGTAGAGGTCTCGTATACATCTCGGTTTCTCTGTGTCGCTTCAAGGAGCAAAGCCACCTCGGCTTTCGTGGTCGGCAGCACTCTATTGAAGATATCGATAAATCTCTGATATTCTTTTTTTGTACTGAAATATATACTTTGGTCCGCCAAAGTAAAAATAAGCTGTCCCAGACAGAGCAGCATAAAAACCAGCACACCGAATACCAGTGATATGACGGCAGCTTTCGGCTGAATAAAAAGAGCGATCCCAAATGGAAGTGTTACTGTGATCATGCCGATCACCCAAAAACTCTTCCATAAAGAATCCAGTCTGTTTCTACAACCTGGAATATCGATCATTGCTGAAAAATCAAAAAAGGATTGTCCCTCAGGGATATAATCACCTTGATAATTCTTTTCAACTTGAATCTGCATTCTGCGCCAGGCCTCAAGAAAATATCCAGGAGCCATTCTGACGGTCGGTTCGTCCACAAATGAGATATTTTCTTTCCTGCATTCTTCAAATCTCTCTCCGCTGTCCGCCAACTTATGTAAAATTTTCCTAGTTTTCTTTAACTTCCCGATGTCATATATGGAATAAAAATGCACCCACATGATGACCGCAGTAAAGAAAGGTGCCAATGCAGCGATGATAACAGCAGGTTTAAGAGTTGAAACGATTGATACGAACGATAGATCCATTCAAAAATCCCCCTTGATCAGCACTATTTATATATAATTTCGATTTAAATTACACTGAATTATTTTGATTATATCATATCTATAATTTATTTGGAAATTATTTGATAATTATTGTCGATTATTGTTGATTTTTCGATTATTTATGGTATAACTAATTTATAAGTATGTGAGGGAGAAATTTACCACTTAAAAAATATGCTATTTGCTATGTTAAAACTGAATGGAGGATTATTTATGTACAACTTAGAGGTAAAGAAAAAAAATCTGCTCAAGAATCGTAAAGGCTTCACTCTCATTGAATTAATCGTCGTAATCGTTATTATTGGCATCCTGGCTGCAATCGTGATTCCAAGATTGTCAGGATTCCAATCTACTGCAAGATACAAGGCTGATATCGCTACGGCTAAAACAATTGCGACTGCTTCGGTGACTTATATGTCGGCAAATGATGTATTAATAGTAGATGAAACTGCCGCCGCTTTCTTGCAGTATTTTAATGATTCAGCATTCCCAATTCCTCAAGGCGGAGCTGGTGCATTTGCAATTACCGAAGACGGCGCGGGCGGACTTACGTCCATTGACAACGGTACTGTTGAATTGTTCCCGTCACCTCTTACCGCTACTCCGGCTGGCTATTGATAATACTTGACTAAACTTAACAGTTAATTTAGACCTCCTGTTAAATATTAACAGGAGGTCTTTTTTATAGCTTTCATTTGATTCACTAATCTTAGGAATAAGAAATCATAAATCCAATGATTTGAAATATACCACAGTATATTCTGTTCCGGGATCTACATTAATCATACTGGAATTCTGAGTATAGATATTCCCCACGTAATCATTCGTTACTTTCGCATGAAGATAGACGGTCAGGACGTTCTTGCTGGTCGCTCGCCTAAACTTCATAGTCAGATCCTTAAGCGGATATGGAGTAATGTATTCCTCCTCTCCGGTAGAGGTCTTTTTATAGAATTTTCCGATATCCCCGACGGTTTTTACATAGATGCATGCATAACCGTCCTCAACGGTGTCGGGCACCGAGGTCATCAGCAGTACGCTGGTTGCGGTGCCCACCTCCTGCTCCAGAACGGCGATGATCAGACGAAACTGGCCCTGGGCATCCACCCGCTCTGTAGTGGCTCGATAGGAAGCAAGCGTAACATGGAGCAGCTGGAAGGCAGTTATAAACACCATGCTCACCAGAACCAATGCAACCAGAAGCTCAACGACAGTGAACCCCTGTTTTGATTTTAAAACCTTATAATCCATCAGGCGGTCCCCCTTCATATGTTAATCTACATTTGGGATGAATGCTGCCATGGTAGTGTTGTTTTCCGCACTTTCCGTATAAACGGTCACAAAAGTTCCCGGGATAATTTTTGTATCGACTCCGGAGAACTTCACAGTCGCATTCACTGTATTATCTTCTGTATACTGACCTTCTCCTATGGTCTCTCCCAGCACCTGTAATTCGTCCCCTGAACCCGGAGTAATCGTTGCTCCGCCTAAGGAATTCTCAAGGATACCGCTGCCGTTTCCGGTGACCTCAGTATTATCGCCTGAATTCACCGCTAGTAAAATCCCTGAAGAGAAAACCAAAAACGCCATGGCGGTTATTATGCCGAGCAGCGCAATGCTCAGGATGACTTCCACAAGGGTCATTCCCCTTCTGCTTATCAGTGGATTGTTCTTTCTCTTTCTCATAGCAATCACTTGTCTACAGGTCAATTCTTCAACCAGTAGCTTCCTTTCGTATAAGTCACTTCTCTGGCCCCTGCCAGATCTATGACATAATCCGCGGTGATAAAATCGGGATCGGACAACGGAGGATTATTGACCGGCTCTTTGTAGGTGATCGTCGTTTTGTTCCAGATATCATATCCTCCTGCTACGATCGAGCCGGTAAAATCGAAATTGTTCTTGAACTCCATACTTGTATACGGCGCATAAATATATGCCTCCATGATTGTCTGGTTTTTCCCCATGTCAAAGTTCATCGTATTGGTCGCCGTGTCTCTTTGTCCGGCAGGCTGATCAATGATCAGATACGTATTCGGCGTTGTGGACGCACAGTCAATAACCTGGGAATTATTGGTGCTTGCCCTGCTATCGATGCAAACCCCCGGGTTTACACTGTCGAGAATGTAGATATATAAATCATGGCTTCCTGTCACGTAAAAGCTGTAATCCTTCGTGGTGGTAACCTGGGTAAATTTAAGCACCACATCTCCCGAGTTAGTATCTACAGAATAATTTTCTTTCCATTGTACATTGCCCATATAATAGCCATTATTCGCAGCAGTGATTGTTACCGGCAGGACAGATCCTTTCGTTTGGAGAGAGTCCGGATTGACCGGCAAAAGGGACGCAGGTTCAGGGATATCTTCGTCAGCGGTTTTCGTAGTCTGATGATACGGCAGACTGCTGGATACAACATTATCCCCGTTCGTCAGAACTCCCTCATATGTGATCCCGCCTATAACCTGTGCTTTGGCAGCTCCGCCGCCTGTTCCGAATCTTAAATCACCGTAAGAATATATCGCATCGTCAAAGACATGTATTCCTGAAGCCTGCTGATTCAGGGAACTCAGAGTTATGGAATCCTCCGCCCCAATGGTTGCGCCAAGCCATTTCGCTACCTTGATTGTGGTTCCTTTTACGGTAGCCTGCGTTTCCAGCCGATATGCATCAATGGAGCTTCCGGCCATAATCGTTGTCACTGTAACGTCAAAATCGGGAAAATCCGTTTCAAATCCATTGATCGTAACCTCATGAGTATAGGTCCCGCTAAACGGCAAAACTGTTCCGACGAAATCATTGTAGGAATTTTTGTAATCCTGGATCTGTGAAGCATAAGACTGAAGAATCAGCTCGAACTCGGCATCGTATTCTTCTTCAGTGGTAATAACACCGCTTACAAACTCCTCGTTCAAGGTATTTATTTCATCCCGAAGGCTGGTAGCAATCGTTCCTTTCTCCGTGCTAAGTTCATTGATTTCGTCCAGGACCGCCTTTTCCGTTGCCTCGATAGCAGAACGTGCTGCATAATAGGCCTTTTTCCCGTTCTCATCCTCAAAACTTAGCTCCGAATCGCTGTAAACGATGGCTACAACCGTAGAAGTAAAAATTACCAGCACAATAAAAACCACAATAACAAATACTAATGCCATGCCCTGTTGGTTTTTCAATTTCTCATGAAAATATTTCATGAAATCAACTCCTTTATTACTGCAGGAAAGGATTTGGCTTCCCTTTCGGAAGAACAAGATCAAACTGAAGATCCGAACTGTCGGATGCGTTTGGTTTCGCCAGAGAATAAACGCCCAGTACGATCTCACCCTTTATCCCATTTGTTTCAATTGATTTTGCTATTGTTACATTCTTTACAACAATGCTTCGGTCCAATTCTTCCAGCTTTTTTAGAAAATTATAAATTGCTTCATAGGAGGAAGACGCAAATCCTATTGTTATATCAGAATATGCAACCGCATCCTTTGGAATCGAATTTTGGCTTTGCTGTTGAGGCTGGTTCGTTTGATCCGCGTCACCAGTTTCCTTTTTCGGAATCGCCAGAGTAGGATTTGTTTTTGTAGCATTCACATAAAGAGGATATATTAATGGCTCGTAATCAGACGCATCAACATCGATCTCAGCAGCAGATGCCCTTGAAAAGGCTACCGAGTCTGCCGGAAAACCGGCTGCGGTTATCGTCGTATTAAGTTTGTACAGAATTCTCGCTTCATTGATTTCATAGAAAAATTGCTTATACTTTTCCTGAAGCTGCTGCTTCCGACTGACTTCCTCTTTTTTCAAATCCGGAAGTTTGTTGATTACAGCTTCGACCCTGTGGTTTTCTGACTTGGCCTCTTCGTATTGAGATTTTAATAAACTGCCCTTCATCAAAGCCGGGTTTAGAATAAAATAATAGCATAGGAAAGCAACTAACACCATTATCATAAGCATTAAAAGCTTTTTGTCCCGTTCGCTGACATTTATTAACTGCTTATTCAATTTCTTCACCTGCTTTCATAACGCATTCAATGTTTGCGGAATACAAAACACCGTCTGTGTTCGGCATGATCGAAACTAAATGTACATCAAGAAAAATATCCAGCCCCTTTAAATTTGACATCAGCTCAGCAGTAGCGTTCCTATCCGGTACGTTGAAGAAAAATGATGTAACAACATGGTCCATTGTCATGCTATTTAGATATACGCCGGCCGGAATCGCCGATGATATTTTTGACAGGGCGGCAGTACCAAGTGCATTAATATTTCTGAACTTTTTCAGTGCAATCTCAGCGTTCAAGTCATATTCCTTCATTGCATCCACACTAGTCTGGATTTTCTGCGCTTTGATGTATTCACTGCTCGTTTTCATCTGTTCCGTCTCTGTCGACAAGGAAGATATTTGATGTGCGAGGTAAAAGTTTCTGCCGACTGTTCCCAGAGATATCAGCAGGAAAAGCGTTAACAGGACCAATCCTATAAATGTTACTGACTTGGGATTGATCGAAATTCCTTTTTTCTTATCATAGATATTAAAAAAATTATAATCTTTCATCTGCTTAACCTATTCCTTTATCATAAGCGTATCAACGCTCCTATTGCATTCATGTATGTTGCAATCGGTGTCGCTGGATCTTTGAATTTGACTTTTGATAACTTTTCGATCTTTTCAGTCGGTATATTGAAGATGGACTCGCAATAATCCGAAAATCCGCTCAGATTGCTTCCTCCACCAAAAAGAAATATCTGATCTATGCTATCTGAGTTTGGTCTGCTGGTATAAAATTCTATGATTTTCCTTATCTCATCGTTCAGATGGTAAAAATATGGGCGCATAATATTGTAATATTTATCGCCTGCCTCATTTCTAAAAAAATTAAAACCTTCCTCCTTTATTTTTCTGATCTCTTCTTCGGGCGTGAAGGTCTCCTCATAAATATGCCGTTCGATTTCTCTGCAGCCAATATTGACATGTCTGTGAAAGATCGGTTTTCCATGGGAGATGATGTATGCTGTCGTCAGTGTTTCGCCAAAATCGAGCAGCATCGTTGCGTTCCTGTTGAGTATTTTTTCATTTATGGTACTCTCACCTGACAGGAGCTTGTCCACTGCATTGAAATTGAGATCCATGGCTACCGGCTTCAATTTTGCACCTATAAGTACCTGATGGTAAGCGTCAACCACCTCCTGATCAATTGCCGCCGCCCGGTATTTGTTGATTACACTTCCCTTATCGTTTACCTCTTTTTCAATATTTTTATATTGAATGATATCTGTAGGCTCGGGTTGATAGGTTTGCATCAATTCATTCTTTATCATATCGGTAATTTCTTTCAACTTTGCATTGGGCAAACTGATATCCCTTACGATAGCATCAAAGGCATTGTACGTTACGACAGCTTCCTTAGAAATGAATCCGGCATTTTGGATCATTTCTGTAAGGCATGCGATTAAAAGCTCTTTGTTTTCGATCATTTCTCCATTGAAACAGCTCGCGGGAATTTTCGACGTCAATGCCTTCTCAATGAGCAAAGTACCTTTAGAGTAGTTTCCTTCAACAATGTGAATGTTCCCAAGCCCTACATCGATTGATAATAATGAATTCACAGAACCACCTCCATAATCTATTTTCCATTCTTATGCAATTGAATCATATATATCAAATATCGGAAGCATTATCGATATGATGATAAAACCAACCACGGCAGCCATCGTCACGATTAGAATCGGTTCGATAAGGGCTACCATCTTTTGGATCGCATTTTCCACTTCATTATCGTAATATTCCGCGGTCTTTTCCAACATGTCCTCAATCGTTCCGGATTCTTCTCCAATCCCAATCATGGAATAGACCATGGGTGGCAGAACATCCGCTTTTCGAAGGGACTGGGAAAGTGGCATCCCTTTTCGAATATCCTCCTTTGTTATCGAAAGACCGTCCATGATCACTCTGTTTCCAACAACCTTAATAACGATTTCCAGAGACTGGATCAGTGTCATGCCGCTGGACAGCAGAGTTGCCAGGGTTCTGGTAAATCTTACGGCCGAAATCTTTTCGATTGTTTTCCCAAGGATAGGAGTTTTTAGCAGCAGCGTATGCCACTTCTTCTTTCCTTCCTCAGTGCTTATATAAACCCGTATCCCAAATATAATGATGACAAGGACTATAATAATGATATACCAATACCCGGTTAACATGTTCGAAAATGCAAGTACAATACGTGTCGGAAGCGGCAGTGTCATGCTTGCAGTAAACATGCCCATAAAAATAGGAAGCACTTTCGTGACTAGTATTAAAACAACGCCTACCACTAATATACTCAGAATGATCGGGTAAGTCATCGCGGATTTTATTTTGTTCTTCAGTTTCACATCATTTTCAAACTGACCAGCTAATTTTGCTATAACCTGATCCAGCTTACCGCTTTCCTCCCCGGCCTCAATCATGCTGATCATTATTTCTGGATACACGTTGGTCTGTTTTTTTAAAGCTTCTGACAGCTGATCCCCCCTTTGGACACTTTCATACATCCTTTTAATGCTTTCTTTTATATTCTTTTTTTCAATTTGCAGATAGAGGATATTCAACGCTTTTATTAATGTCACACCGGCTCCGAGCATGGCAGAAAGCTGCCTTGCTAAATGTGCGATGTCCTTCTGTGACATTTTTAGGCTGTTTCCTCCGACAATATCCTTTCTCAATTCCACAGGCTTGAAGCTGACGAGATATAAGCCGGTAGACTTGAGCTTTACGATTAGTTCCGACTCATCCTCCACTTTTATTCTATGATGTTTAATGGTCTTTCCATCAGTGGCTTTGACCACACAATCATATTCCTGCATCGAAACCTCCTATTATGCAAAATTAACCATACTTCTATACTTCAAATATACGCTATTCATTGGAATGTTGCAAGAAATTTCGATGTTTACTTGATATGTTCATGTATTTCTATTATTTATCTATTTTTATTGCGAAATGGTGTGACTGCGCCACTTTTATGCAATAAAAAATCGATATTTCTTGTTGCATGAAAAAGGGGGTTGCCGGTTAGTCGGCAATCCCCTCTATTTCAAGCAATTTGCTTATAATTTATTACTCCGTTCTCATACTCAATCAAATAGACTCCTCTGGCTATGATCTGATTTTTATCCAATAGGTCTAAGACAGAACGAATGGAACTTGTTTTTATATGAACCGCATATCCACAGGTTTTTAAAAGATTGGGTGGTATTTTTTTCAATGTTGCCCCGATTCTGTTTTCTTGTAGCTTTTCCTGTGCATAGACTGCCCTGTAAAAGGAAGAAAAAGCTATCACGTACTCATTCATTCTCTACTTTACCCCCTTATTTTTCCACTAAGTCTCTGTTTTTCCGACAGCCTGCGGCTGCTGGATGGTTATGCCAAGGTTTTTATTATCCTCATATAGATCTGCATCAAACTGGCCTTTTTCACATTTTCTTCAGCCACGATAGGATATCGTGCAATCTCCGTATCTTTTTTATATATGACCAATTCTCCAAGCTGATCTCCCTTTGTAATTGGAGCAGAGATGATATCTTTAAAAACAAGTTCTCCCTTAATGGTCTCCTTCTCGCCTTTTTTCACCAAAACGCTGATGTTTTCCGGCGCGACTGCATTCACCAGATTGGGTGAACCCTTCTCAATGACAACCATTCCCATCGGCTCGCCTTTTTCCGCCAATTTCACAGAATCATAATTTGCAAATCCATAATCCAGCAGTTTCGATGCCTCAGCAAATCGAATTTTCGATGTAGAGCTTCCCATAATAATGGAAATCAAATCCAGGTCACCCTTTTGCGCTGAAGCAGAAAGACAATATCCTGCATCCTGTGTAAAGCCGGTTTTAATTCCATTTGCGCCTGGATAGGTTTTAATCATACGGTTGGTATTTGTAAGCCCAAGCTCCGTTTGCTTTTTCCCCGGAAGGCCAACTGTTATGTTTGTCATCCAGATGCTAAACCAATCCTGTATCTTTTCATGTTTCAATAATTCTTTTGACATCAATGCTATATCATATGCACTTGTATAGTGATTGGCTACCGGCAGCCCGTTTGTATTTACGAAATTGGTATCCACCATGCCAAGTTCTGCCGCTCTCTTATTCATATTCTCAACAAAGATATCCGCCGTTCCCGAATGATATTCCGCTGCTGCTACACACGCATCGTTTGCACTGGCCACTGCAATTCCCAGCATCAGGGTTTCCAGTTTTTGCTGTTCTCCCGGCTCCATATACATTTGACTGCCTCCCATGCTGGCAGCCTTTTCACTGACCGTGACTTTGTCTTCCAGCGTCATCTGTCCCCTGTCGATGGCTTCCATGATCAGAAGCATCGTCATTATCTTTGTCACGCTGGCAGGAGGTAATCGATCATGAGAATTTTGTTCAAACAATACCGTTCCGCTCGCTGCATCAATGAGTACTGCAGATTTAGCATCCACGGTCATCCCAACCGCACCACCGGTAATGGAGGTGGGCAGGATTGTTTCAACTACTTCTTCCGCACTTGAAATAACTTCGGTTAAAGCTTCCTCTTCTGCATATACAGCACATGGCACCATTGCTATCACCAGGCTTACCACAAGCAGAAACACCATTTTTCTATAACGCATCCGTAGAAAATTTTCGGATGTAGAAAATTTTCTTACATCTGTGCGTTTCAACGAGGCGTATGATATGTCCACCTCCTGAAACCCTGAGTTGTATCCACCATCCAAAGAGGTGGACGGCATGATCGCCTCGTTATATTTAGGCAACATAAAAACCCCCTCACATTAATCTTATATATCATTCTTACAGAGTCATATTGTATGATATAAGATATGGATGTTTTGGGGGTTTTATGACTAAATTCAGCGCTATGCCTTCTTCGGAACCTCGAAAGCACCATACACGATTGGCTCTCTGTTGGCCACCATGGTTTTACCTTTGCAGATCACCGTATTGAGCTGCAGCGTGTTTTCCTCCAGCAGACATAGATCCGCGTCACAGCCCGGTTCAATTCGCCCCTTAGCCGGGAGCTTCAGTATCCGAGCGGGATTGATGGTAATTGCACGAATCGCGGTTTCTAATGGGATATTCTGCTCCATGACACAATTCTGGATTTCCTTCAAAAGACAGTCCGGTTTGCCGACGCCAAGGCCGGTAAACTCCTTTTTTTCATCGAACAAAGGCAGACTTCCCTGTGTATCTGAAGAAATGGTAAAGCTGTCAACGGATACATTTTCCTCAAGAAGCCTTTTGATGCCCTTGCTCGTCCTGACTTCTCCATATTCCGCCTCCCAAAAGACGGGATCATTGCTAGCTGTAAAGTCAATATAGCCTCCCCTTTTCGCATACCGGATGCCTTCTTCAAACAGTGCTCTATTTCTGTTGATATGGGTAGGAAGAAATTGAGTGATTGGGATCTCAGTGTTTTCAACCGTATTCAGGATCAGCTCCAGCATCCTTTCTCCGTCTCCCAGGTGTATGTTGAGGATTCCCGCCTTTCCAGAAAGCATTCCTCCCACTCTTGCGTCGGCGGCAAGCTTATCAAATTCCGACTGTGTAATCTGAGAGGAACGATGATCCGATACGGCAATTTCTCCAACGCCGATTACTTTATCTACGATCAGTAAATCCTTCATCACCTCACCGGTTATTGTAACAACCGGGACACGATAGGAGCCTGAATAGATAAACGTGTTCAGACCTTCTTCTTCCAAGCCTCTTGCCTTTGCCAGCAGGGAAATCATGCTTCTGGTAACGCCGTCCGTGCCCAGGCACCCCACAGCCGTGGTGATTCCAGCCAAGGTAAAATCGGTCAGCATAGCCTCCGGCGTCCTGGTTTTATAACCGCCTTCCCCGCCACCGCCCATCATATGGGTGTGGGAATCAATAAAGCCAGGTACCAGTACCATGCCGGATGCATCAATTTCATTGACCAGGCCGGGAGCATTTTCCACCACCACAGAGATTTCTTCCTCTATGGCGCCGATTTTCCCCTCGATCAGCAAAACATCTTTTTTTCCCGCATAATCCGGTTTATAGATTCTGGCGTTTCTTATAATTGTGATCATCTCTTGTCTCCTACCTTTAATTCAGGCTTATTATGAGAAATTAATTGCTACTGCTATTACCATAAAGATGGTTCCGAAAATAAAGAGGAATGCCTGCATTTTGATCTGGAACTTCGCCCATTTCATCCAATTGATCCTCGCAACACCGAGCACACCGAGCAGGCTTGCGGAGCATGGAGTGAAGGCATCCACAAAACCGGATCCCATCTGATAAGCCAAAACCGCGATCTGTCTTGATACGCCTACGATATCGGAAAGCGGTGCCATGATTGGCATTGTTAAAGCCGCCTGGCCTGAGTTTGATGTAACGACCAGGTTGAACAGACTTTGGAATACATACATGAGCCAGGCAGTTACTACGACAGGCAGTCCGCCGATCGCAGAGCCCATTCCGAATAGAATCGTATTCAGTGAGGAAGCCACCGTCGCGTCTGACCCGCCCAACACAAGCAGGATACCTTTGGCCATACCAACGACTACCGCGGTTCCGGCCAGATCTGCTACGCCGCTTTGGAAAGCGGAAGCCATTTCATTCATGCCCATTCCATTTAATTTGAATAAAATAGCAATGATACCGGCAACGAAGCCCATTACAAAGAATTGTGAAGCAATTTCAGGAATATAGTATCCCTTTTGTGTTACACCCCATACGATCCAAACCAATACGGCAACCATATCCAGCAGCACTAATTTGTGGCCAAGTTTGAACTCGCTGTGAATGCCTTCGCTTTCTTCCGATATTTTATTTCTGAAATAGGCATCCATTTCATAAACGGAAGAAAGCTGAGGATTCTTTCTGATTTTTTCCGCGTAAACCATCATATAGGCAGCTGCCGCAGCCGTAACGACGATAAACATAACGATTCTGAAAGGTGCTCCAGATAAGATCGGCACCTCTGCAATACCCTGCGCAATGGCAACTCCGAAAGGATTCATCCATGAGGTTGCATTTCCAACCTGGGCTGCTACGAAAGTAACGGTAACTGCTACAATGGAATCATATCCCATGGCTATGACAAAGGGAACCATTACCATGGCAAACGGAATACATTCCTCTGACATGCCGAATGTTGCACCGCCTAAGGAAAACAGTAAAAAGAGAACCGGAAGAGAAAATCTCTCGACTCCTTTTGATCTTCGCATGAAGGCATAGATCCCGGCTTCTACGGCACCTGTTCTCATAATGATACCAAAAGCGCCTCCTACGACCAGGATCAAGGCTACAATTCCGACTGCAGAACCATATTTGTCTCCGGTTACCAAACCTTCAAAGAGGTAATTCAAAACACCGAATCCGCCGTAATCGTCAGTTCCCCAGACGGTAGCTGTATTATGCAGCTTCTGACTCGTATCGAAAATAGTGTCTCCATATAAGCTGTAAAGTAATGGATCGGATAACCCGATTTCATCCAGTGCCGGCTGTGACCATTCCGATGGATCTGTCGCCAGAAAATCCGTTAAAGCGGCCTGATCAATACCAACCTCTTCCAATTTCGCCGTATCCGAGCTTAAATCCGTCAATGCCGCATCCAATTGTGCCGTATCAAAATTATATGCATATCGGAATGTTTCAGGGATAAGGACTGTCTTTGTCTTCAAATTCCCGCTGGCATCGGTAAATTCAACATCATGGGTCGTGAATTTTCCTGCCGGGATCACGAAAGTCAGCAGCCACATTACAATAATAACAAAAAAGATAATCGCATAGGTATGCGGTGCCTGAAATCTCGTCAATCCGCTTTCTAGTCGCTGTAGATTTTTTTCTCCTTTCATTTTTTACCTCCTAATAGTAGACTAACCTCCCACAATGAAGGCCTATTTATAAATAGAGCAAGTAATGTGCCAAGGTATTGTTCGTGCAATATTAAAAGAGGGCCTGATACAATATGATTGCATCCAGACCCTTTGTAATTTTTATTGATTAAAATCAAAGTCAATATTATGGCATGGTTATTCATTAATTGGTGGAAATTGGATATAATTGTTGATGTATTTCAACCCATTTAAGGTAAGCCTCATGCCAACCCTTCCAACCGACTTCGTAATGAGTTTAAGATCCTGCAAATCATCTGTTTTTTTCCGGATCCTTTCCTCTGTGATATATGGATATTTTTCCTTTGCGATTTCCGTTAAGGTTCTTCGGCTCATGGTGAATCCTCTGTCGGTATAGCTCCGGATCCTGTTCATTATGTAAATATATTCATCCAGATTACCCTTTTCGCAAAGGGCTTCATCATAGGAAGTGAAATCAGACCGGTGTCTGCCGGGATCTTCAAAGAAATCCTCAGGCAGGTCGGATATCCTGACTGTTTGATCTTCACTGACTGCGATAAAATATTCGATTACGTTTTCCAGCTCTCTCACATTGCCGTTCCAGTGATTCATGCGCAATACATCCATTACCTCTTCGGATATCGCCAGCTTTTCTCTGCCGTGTTTCTTAAGAAAATGCATTACCAATACATCAATATCTTCTGATCTGGCTTTCAGCGGAGGTATTTTCAGATAGAATTTTTTCAGTCTGTGATATAAATCTTCCCGGAAGGTTCCATCTTGGCACATTTTGACCAAATTTTTATTCGTCGCAGTGATTACTCTGACATCGATGGGAATATTTTCACTCCCGCCTACCCTTCGGATTTCTTTTTCCTGCAAGACTCTTAAAAGTCTGGCTTGAATTCTCGGAGAGATATCCCCAATTTCATCCAGAAAAATAGTTCCTTGGTTTGCCTGCTCAAAGATGCCAAGTTTCCCACCCTTTTTCGCTCCTGTAAAAGCGCCTTCCTCATAGCCAAATAGTTCACTTTCAACAAGATCCTCCGAAAGGGCGCTGAAATTGATTGCAACAAATGGGCCCCTGTTTCTCTGGGATTCATTATGGATCGCACTTGCAAATAACTCTTTGCCCACACCACTTTCCCCACATATCAATATATTCAGGTCTTTTTGGGCTAATTTCTTTGCGATATGCACCGTATCCTGCATGACAGGAGATGCAGCAATGATATCGTTGAACCGATATTTACCGAAATAGCCTTTTTTAATGAGATCCTGTCTCAGTTTCACTTCAATATCTTTATTTTCTTTTGTATTTTTTATGGTACAGACAGTAGTGTCGATTTTTTCGATCCGGAATTTACTGATGATGAAATCCGCATTGTCCAAATGGAACAGCTTGTCGGACATATCCTGGTCCGAGAGCAGATATTCCCGGATATTCTTGTCGGCTATGGCAGTTTTGATCAGCTCGCCGGCCGAATGAGCGCCGAATATCTCCCTGCTTTTTTCATTGAAGATAGAGATAATGCCATTGCCGGAATACGCAATGATACCGTCATTGATTTGATTCAGTATCCTTGCCAGATACTGGTTCATGCGGGAAGCTTCTTTGAAGAGATGATATAGATTATTGCTGAAGTGGATCATAGTCTCTTTGTATTTTGCTGAAACCAGGCTGAGCTTTTCGTCCATCAGATCAAAATGCTTCAGAATCTCTATAATACTTGAGATATCGATGATTCTGGCTCCGAGGTCGATTGTCTTTTCCACATTTTCCGGGACCAGTGCAGTCTCGCCTGCCGTTACTGCAATATTCGCAGTCCGATAGATGCGGCAGCCCGGATAATATGGGATAAAATCCAGATAGTCAATGCCGATTTCCTTTAAGGATTCAATACAGCCGAATACGTTTTCCTTAATATCGTTCACAAAGAAAACTTTCGTACCCTTTGGAATTCCAAATAATTTCTCCATGTTTTCAATGTTCAGGGAACGGTTTGCTATCAAAATCGGGCATTCGGGGCTTACGTATTCCGCCATTTCCTCAGCCAGAATCTTCGAACTCATGACGACAAGTTCAGCTTTGATGGGTTCCTTTACCTGAATTTCCTCAGAAAACCCTTCAATATCAATGCAATCCTCCAAAAAATATTTCATCTGATTGCAGAGTGTTTCTTTTGTCGCTTCTGATCCGGTGACAATAGCAAGCTTTTTCCTTATCATTGAATTACCTTTTTCACAAGAGTACTCTCCTCCGGTTTGCTGTCTTGAATATGAAATGCACCGGCTGCTTCCTGTGCCCCTTTATCGACACGAATCTGGTCATTTCCATAGACCGTCGCTAATAGATCTCCATTTTGCACGGGATCGCCAACCTTTTTATATAGCATGATCCCCGCCGAAAGGTCGATGCTGTCCTCCTTGGTCGCTCTGCCAGCACCGGAATGCTGGGAAGCCAAACCGATAGCCCTGGCTTCGATTGACCCAACGAAGCCGTCAACTTCGGAATGGATTTCCGAGAAACAGGATGGTCTTGGGAATAAGGTATGATCATCGATCACATTCGGATCGCCTCCCTGACCCTCGATGAATTCGGCTAGCTTTTTCAGAGCAGCTCCGCTTTCCAATGCCTCCTGGGCCATTTGATAGCCTTCGTCCGGAGAAGCTGCTTTATTACCGGCATAGATCATATAGGAAGCTAATTTCAAAGATAGCTCCGTGATATCCCTTGGTCCCCTGCCCTTCAGTGTCTCAATGGCTTCTATGACCTCCAGGCTGTTTCCAACCGCAAGTCCCAAGGGCTGATTCATATCCGTGATAACCGCAATGGTCTTTTTCCCGTCTGCCTTCCCGATTTCTACCATGAGTTCACCCAGCTCGCAGGCATCTTCAAACCGTTCCATGAAGGCGCCATTACCGCATTTCACATCCAGGACAATGGCATCGCTTCCTGATGCCAGCTTCTTGCTCATAATGCTGGATGTGATCAGACTGAGATTATCCACGGTTGCCGTTACATCTCTCAGCGCATACAGCTTTTTGTCCGCAGGCGCAATATGGGCGGTTTGCCCGATGACGGAAAGTCCTACTCGATTAACAAGAGCTATGAAATCTTTCGCTTCCACGCTTGTCTTAAAACCCGGGATCGCTTCCATCTTATCGACGGTGCCTCCGGTAAAGCCAAGCCCACGACCGGACATTTTTGCTATGGGAACCCCGCAGGCGGCAGCCAAAGGCCCGACAATCAGCGTTGTCTTATCACCGACTCCGCCGGTGCTGTGTTTATCTACCTTCACTCCTTCGATTTCAGAAAGATCAATTACATCTCCGGAATTTTTCATTGCTTTGGTTAACGCATAGGTTTCTTCCTTATTCATTTTTTTAAAGAAAATTGCCATTAGCAGTGCGGCAGCCTGATAATCGGGAATGCTGCCGTCGGTATACCCTTTGATAAAGAACTCGATTTCCTCTTTATCCAGAGCACCCCCCTCTCGTTTTTTATATATAATATCGTACATATTCATATCTTGAAACTCCTTTTCAGCTTCGGCGGTTTTCGTGAAAAAACTTATTTCAGAATTTGATTCAAAAAGCTTTCGCCGATTTGTGCCTTCGGTACTGACAGATATTCCGCAATAGTCGCGCTGATATCTGCGAAGCTTTTTCTCGTACCGAGGTTGCCGCCCGGCTTGATGCCATTTCCGTACAGGATGACAGGAATATGCTCCCGCGTATGGTCCCAGCCGGAATGAGCAGGATCATTTCCATGATCTGCGCATAGAATGAGGATGTCTTCCTGCTTCATAGTGCCCATGATTTCCGGAAGCCGACCGTCGAAGTCCTCTAATGCCATTCCATATCCCGCCGCATCACGTCGATGTCCGTATTTGGAATCGAAATCCACGAGATTGGTAAACAGAAAGCCTTCAAAATCGGTATGCATCGCTTCAATTGTTTTATCGACTCCGTCCATGTTGCTTTCCGTATGAACGGATATGCTGACGCCATGTCCATTAAAAATATCATTGATCTTTCCAACAGCATAGACGGTCTTCCCCGCGTCTTTTATATGATCCAATATCGTCTTTCCGCTGGGCGACACCGCGTAGTCCTTCCGGTCCGAAGTTCTTGTCCTCTTACCGTTTTCCATAATATACGGCCTTGCGATGACTCTTCCCACCTGAACGTCGCCAACCAGCATTTCCCTTGCAACTTCACAGATATGATACAGCTTCTCCAAAGGAATGACTGCCGTATTTACCGCGATCTGGAACACACTGTCTGCTGAAGTATAGATGATGGGCTTCCCGGTTTTCTCATGCTCCGGTCCGAGGGATTCAATGATCTCGGTTCCTGATGCTGCATAGTTTCCCAGGGTTTCCATTCCAATCGCCTTTTCATAGGCTTCCATGAATTCCTTCGGAAACTCCGGAAAGGTTTTAAAAGGAACTTCTGTATATAAGCCGGCAATTTCCCAGTGTCCGGTAATGGTATCCTTGCCCGTTGATACTTCCGATAATCTTCCAAAGGCTCCGCTTGGATTTCTTTCCTTTGCGATCATCGTTACGCCGTCGATCCTTCCCAGCCCCAGTTTTATCAGGTTGGGTATCTTGAAATCCGGCATGGCAGCTGCGATATGATCCAGGGTATGAGCTCCCGCATCCCCATATTTTTCAGCATCCGGTAAAGCTCCAATCCCTAAGCTGTCTAAAACGATCAATATTACTCTTTTCATTTGAATCCCCCTTAAAGAATTTTATATGGTACACATTTCAAATAATCCGTAGATGTCAGGATATATTCTATGTTATTTCTGATACCCATCAAACCGTTACCGTAAGCATCCTTGCCATGGAGATGCCCGTATACGACTTTTTCAACGCCGTATTCCTCAAAAAGCTCGGTAAATCCTGAATACCTGAGATTGCCGTTAGCCGGAGGAAAATGAATCGCACCCAGAATATTCCCCCTGTTTTCCTCGGATTTTTTCCCATAGCCGGCTTTGGCCGCTGCATCCAGGGACAGCTTCAGTCTGCCGAGTTCGCGCAGATAAATTTTCTCATCTTGTGCCGTAAAATCGTCATCTCCCGGACAGATCCAGCCTCGGCAGCCGCAAATCGCATACCCTTCCGCCTCATAAAAACTGTTCTGCAGGAAAAACATATTATCAAACAGTGCGTTTAATTTGTTGGCGGAATTCCACCAGAGATCATGGTTTCCTTTGACGAAAACCTTTTTGCCGGGGAGATCGCTGATCCACTTCAGGTCCACCAAAGAATCATCAAACCGCAATGCCCAGGAACTGTCGCCGGGGATTATCACGGTATCCTTCTCTGAGACCATTGCCTCCCAGTTTGTCTTCACCTTTTCCGTATGATTGATCCATTCTCCTCCGTAGATATCCATAGGTTTCTCCGCAGAAAAGGAAAGGTGCAAGTCTGCAATTGCATATATGCCCATTTTTTAACCTTCCTCACTCAACTCAATATCTGCTGCATCATCGTCTTCCGGCAGTTCGATTCCAAGAATCTCCTTGCTGCTCACTTCAGGAAGATTTGCAACATTTCTCAGCTTGCTTTGAATCTTACGGGTCCTCGTTCCGATAAGCTTATCCAGCTCTGCATTCGCCTGACTGATTCGCTGCTGGGTAGCGGAAAGAACATCCCCGAATTTATCAAATTCTGTTTTAACTGCGCCAAGAACATTCCATACTTCACTGGAATGCTTTTGGATCGCCAGCGTCTTAAAGCCCATTTGAAGAGCATTTAATAAAGCCGCCATGGTGGTCGGACCCGCAATATTGATTTTATATTCCCGCTGCAGTGTTTCAACCATGCCTCGTCTGACAACTTCCGCATAAAGGCCTTCAAACGGCAGGAACATGATACCGAAATCCGTCGTCTGCGGCGGTTCAATATATTTATCGTGAATGCTTTTCGCAAAGGTCTTGATGGACCGTTCCAGCATTTTTACCGCCTGGTCGATTTCCACCGGATTGCCTGTATCATAAGCGTCCACAAGCTTTGTATAGGTATCAGCAGGGAATTTCGCATCAATTGGGAGGTAAACCACACCGTTTTCATCTCCGGGAAGCTTGATGGCAAACTCTACACGTTCGGAGCTTCCTTTCTTCGTTGCAATATTTTCTTCATATTGTTCGGGAGAAAGCATCTGTTCTAAGATAGCTCCCAATTGGATTTCACCCAGGATCCCTCTCGTCTTGACATTGGAAAGCACCTTTTTCAGGTCGCCGACTCCTGCAGCAAGAGTCTGCATTTCACCCAAGCCTTTATAGACTTGCTCCAGACGTTCACTGACAAGCTGGAATGATTTGCTGATCCTCTCCTCCAAGGTCTTCTGAAGTTTTTCATCTACGGTAGCACGCATTTCCTCAAGCTTTTTACTATTCTCTTCCTGCATGGCGGTGATCCGTTTTTCCATGGTTGCGCGGATCTGTTCCAGCTTCTGTTCATTTTCCACCGCATTTGTCTTCAGTCTCGCCTCGATCTGAGACAGAGAGTCATTCACAGTCTTCTGCAAGGTGTCGTTTCTCTGTGTCAGCTGAAGGTTCAGCTCCTGGAGCCGCTTGTCCTGAATTTCAGTCGCTTGTCTCTGGGTTCCGGAAAGCATCTCACCCAGACTGCTGAAGCTGTTCTGTATGTATTGCATATTCTTTAGACTTTGGTCCTCTCCAACTTTTTTTCGCATACCCATGAGAATTGCCAGGCATACACAGGACATGGCAAGGATCAATAACCCGATGATCAGTAATAGCATTTGTGAGTTTTCCGTCATATCGTTACCCCTTTTCTTCAAAACCAGTATTTAGGGCTTACTGAACAATTCAGAAAAGGCTGAATTTCAACTTTTATAGCCATTTCTGAATTCATTAAGTGCAAGGGTTTTTAAAAAATCGATCAAAAGCCCTTGCACTTAATGCGCAGGTGATTAAGTTACAAAGGTCACCTGCTGTTCAGTGCGCCGATAATTAGGGGGCTGGAAACGGTAAAAATCAGTCATCTATTTCGTCATTGACCGTTTCCACCGGATTTCATCCGGCCTGAACAAACCTTTTTACATTTTGAGGGTTTGTTCAGTACCCCCTAATTATAACATTAAGCAGCTTAACATTTTTTCTTATTCCGTAAGACTTAATTTTTGCGACAGATACATATATTGTATCATATAATTTCATTTTTCAATAGCAAATTCAGGCAAAGGAGCTAACCGCGTTATGCAGCTTGGAAATTACTATCTATCCTTTATAGAGGGGCTCATTTCACCCTTTTTCAGCGAGGACAGTTTCTGGGGAAATCTGCTCATCGGTCAATATGGCATCCTGACCATGACTCCCGCTTATCTGTTCGGTCTGCTTCTCCCCCTGGTTACAGGGTTTTACTTTTTACAGCACGTGTTGGATGAATCCTGCCTTTTCCCCAGAATCGCAAAATTTTTAAACAAGCCCTTTCATCTGCTCGGTTTGAACGGAAATGCCATTGTTCCGTTTGTTTTGGGGTTCGGCTGTGTGACCATCGCTTTGGTATCCACCTCAATATTGGGTTCCAGGAGAGAGCGGCTCATCGCTTCCGCACTTCTCTGCATTGCGGTTCCCTGCTCGGCACAGGTTGCAATCATTGTCTCATTTGCTTTCCTTCTCAATTTCAAATATTTCCTTTTTTATCTTCTCGTGATCGGTTGTGTTTTTATCCTGTTAGGAACATTGTTGAACCTGCTTCTGCCGGGAGCTTTACAGCCTGTCGCGCTGCCGACCCCGCCTCTCCGGTTTCCGGATCTGAAAAAGATCATAAAAAATACTGCTAAGGAAGCAGTAAGTTTTCTGAGGGATACGGTTCCCACTTTTATCATCGGCGGAATGGCCGTTTCGATCCTTGATTATTATAATGGCTTCATGAAGCTGCGGGAATGGTGTGCGCCGATCACCGTAGAATTCTTAAGAATCCCAGAAAATGCATCGAATCTTTTTGTCATGAGCATCATTAAAAGAGATCTGGGCGCTGCAGGCTTCTATTCCATGGTAACAAACGGAAGCTTTACTCAAAAGGAGATTCTGATCACCTTGACCGTCCTGACTTTATTTGTGCCATGCTTTGCCTCCCAGATGATCCTGTTCAAGCAGGGCAAGGCGCTTAACGCCACCCTCATATGGATCGGCAGCTTTGTCATCGCATTTTCCGTTGGAGGCCTTGTCAGTCGGATTCTGTATTAATCTAATTTGCTTTGATAAGGAGCCCGCTTTCACCGTCTCTTACATAACTGATAATATCCGCGTCAAGTATTTCTTTGTATACTCCTGCAGCAGCCTCTTTTGACATGGAGACGGCTGTAACTTGGTTGAGCTCTATGAATTCCAGCAGCTGATCGGCGGTATTTCCACAAGTGTCAATATTTAAAACGGAAGGATATAAGCCTGAATATTCCACCATTCCCGGAACCTCCGCCACGAACTGGTCCATGATACTGCCGGCATAGCTTTCCATACACTTCATGAAGTAATCCTGACTGCGTTCCGCCTGTGCGTAAATCGTCACGTCAGGATGCTCCTTGACCCATGCGATGAGATCCAGAAAGTCCATGGATGTCAAGCCATTCTTCATATTCAGGTTATGAAATGCTTCCAGTGTGATTTCCCGGCTTTGATATGTATCGAAATACTTGCTCAGCTCGGTCCAGGTGTTAAGCAGAATTGCTTCCTTGTCCTCTGTCCAGCAGATATTGATCTCGAGATTCCTGAATCCCGCATCGTAGGAGGCATTCAAGGCTTCCATGGAATTGGTCCCGATGAGATTTTTGTCCGGCGCTCCTGCGGTTGCAATTTTGTTCGGATATTGCATTTCTGCAGACGCTGTATTGGAGAAGGCGCTTACCGTATCCTGATTTTCTTCGTAAATTTTCCGGAGTACGTCATTTTTCAATATGTATTCCGATATATTGATGATCCCCATGGACTTCATGTATCCTTCGTAACAATCCTTGACCGGTATCGACTTTCCCGTTTTCTGGTTCCATGCCCTTCCGTTTTCAAAAACGCCGTCTCTGGACATTTCATATACAATATCGTCCTGGAAAAACGAGCCCTTTGTCATGTAGGTCTGTTCCGCAACAAAGCCTGAGTCTATGGTCAGCAGATTGTGTCCGATATAAACCGTATCCAGTGATTCAAATCCCATCAAATATGCGATGGTAGGCAGAAAATCAAGCTGCCCGCCTGAGATACTCACTGTCTGGTTGATCTCACGATCTGCACCGGGGACCGTTATGATAAGCGGTATATTCATCATCGTATCAAAATCATATTCTTTTCCCAGAAATCTTGATACGGATTCCTTGATTTCTTCATCCGTTTTGGCTAGTCCCATGTGATCGCCATAAAGCGCGATAATAGAATTGTCGTATATTCCCTCATCCTTTAATTCCTGAATCAGCTGTCCGATGGCATAATCTGTATACGCGGCGCTGTTGAGGTAATTGCCGAATATGGTTCCCTCATCCTCCGGCAAAAGATCGATAAACTGATATTTATCCATCATAAGGTAAGGATGATGGTTTGATAATGTTATGATAAAGCTGTAAAACGGCTGGGTCATCTCCTTCAGATATGGCATCGTCTGCTTGAAGAACTCGGTGTCCGTCAGTCCCCATCCCATCCATTCCGTCATTTCATACTGATCTTTGTCCGTACCGCCGATGCCTCCGAAAAAGTGATCGAAGCCAAGGCTTTGATAAGCGTCATCTCTGTTCCAGAAATTCCTGTCTTCATGTGCATGATATACTGCGGTTTCATAGCCCTGCTCTTTTAGCAGCTTCGGCAAGCCTTTAAAATAGTTTTCTTCAAACAATTTATAGGTATAGCTTGATAAGCTTCCATAAATCGAATTATTCGTTGCAAATTCGGCATCGGAGGTATTCCCGCTCCCCACCTGCTGATAATAATGATCAAAGTAGGCCGTATCTCCTTTGATCAGCTGGTTCAAATTCGGTGTGATTTCCTGACCGTTATAGGTTTTGTTCACAACTAAATTCTGCATGGATTCCATTTGGATCACAATGAGGTTCCTGCCCTTTGCCACCCCGAAAAGCGGACCGTTTTTTTCCGTCTCATAGCTGTCGGTAATGGAATACATAAACTCTGACCCAGCGTCGGTCATACTGTTCCCAGTCAATTTATTAAAAATATCTTTGACGTGATAGCTGTAAATCTCCTGATTGGATAACGAGGTGATCATGAAACTGCCGGAGAAATTGAAAACCAGCAGGGAAATGATCAGAAGCGCAGTCAAAGGCTTTTTATGCCCAGACACCCAATCCATGGATTTTTTCTTACGTTCCCGCCGTGCTTTTCTTACTTTTCTATTTGAACTGGGAACATTTTCAACAACTGCTTCCGCTATGACTTCCGTTTCGGCTAATTCATCGATCAACTGATCCGGTACTTCCGTGTTCTCCGTATTCACTTTCATCTGCCGCAGCTTACGCTGCCTTACCGTCAAAGCGGCCAGAATCAGCATCGCATCTGCCAGGATCAGGAAGAACCATGGCTTCAAAACCTCTTTGATGCTCTCTGTAATGTCTCCCAAAAAACCGGCGGCTCCCAGCATGTTAACCGATAAATACCGGTTGAAAAAGCTGCTGTATGTAACATCGCAGAACATTAATATTGACAGCAGCAAATAAATTACGGCCGGAATCCATTTATTTTTGAAAGATGCGAATAAAAAGTAGGTCAATATGCCAGTGATCACCCAGACAAAAAAGAAATTTGCGGTAACACCGATGAGATTGTAGAATAACAAGAGCTTTAAAGGGATCGCAATGGATGCCACTAATGCCAGAACTCCATATTCGATACGTATTTCTGCCCACTTTCCTGTCATTGAGTATATGATTTTATTCAGCATAGGTTTTATTGTTCCTTCAAACATTTCAGCACTCCTGTTTCAGATTTAACCTCGATATTTTATCATAAATTCGGAAAAATTTATGATAAATGATCGCTTCCTTACGGCAACGCCGCATTCAACCATAGCGATTATTATATTACATTTTCTTTAAACAGACAAGGACATGCGCAGTAAATTCATATAAAAATCACAAAGAGACAGGAATCATTTTCCTGTCTCCCAGCTTTTGCTCCCATGCCTATTTAAAACGGACCAGATTATCCCGGAACAGCCGGACTAGTTCCTCAGTTTCATCTATAAAATAGGATCTTGCTACATTTCCTTCCGCATCCCAGTCACAGCCGTCCCACCATACGGCTACCTTTATCCTGTCGTATTTATAAACATTACGGAACATGTTTGCAACCCACGCTTCCTTGCTGCCGCCCACACTGCTGGAAGAAAATTCGGTGATCATCAAAGGTTTTTCATAGAGGTCGATATATTTCTTATACAGAGAATCGTACATCTGATCAAACTCCATCCAGGTTTCACTTTCGTAATAGGTTCCTGTATTGTAGCTGGTCATGCCGATCACGTCCACATACTCATCGCCCGGATAATAGCAAAGTTCGTCATTCCATTTGAAATCAGGAAAGGATTTGCCATTGGGATTCCAGACCCAAATCACGTTGTCCGCACCCGCTTCCTTAAATATCTGGTAGATATAATAATAGAAGGCCTTGAATATATCCGTATCCTTGGAGGTATGATGGGAGGAATAGACACACCAGTCTCCGTTCATTTCATTTCCAAGCCGAAAAAGCACCGGCTCTCCCGAGTTCGCTACCTCCCTGGCGTAATTTTCTAAGTAGGAATCGTATTTTCCATCAAGAACATCGTAGACCATATTTCCTTTGCCCGGTGTTTGCTCCACAGTTTGCAGGGTTAGCTCAAGAACACGGCCTTCTATCTTGGCATTTTCCAGGGCAATTGACAGATTTGGATGCATCTCCTTATTCTCCAGGATCCCCGTATAATACAGGAGGATCGGGAAGGTAAAATCAAGTTTCTCTTCAATTTTCTTTAACTCATTAAAATTCACCGGTGCATCCGTTTCAAAGATTCCCCAGTGAAGTCTTGTATTCTCTCCAAAAAATTGTTCATAAACGCTTGCAGTTTTCGCATCCCATTTTGTATTCTCTGTCTTGTGGATCTTTTGAACGTATGGTTCTACTGTTTTTTCAATGAGTTCCAGACTTCGGACCACATCCAGATAGCTTTTATTTTCAAATTTCCTACTGCTTTTAAACAGAATCGTAATCACTTCCTGCTCCGACAGAGGAACTTCAATCGATGCATAATAGCATTTATCGTTTTCTATTTTGTCCAAGGCCCTTCTGGACCATTGCAGGTAAGAGACCGCTCGCCCGTCGATTCTCGTTTTCCCTTCCAGTTCTTTATAGTGATCGATATTGTTATTGATAAATTGATTGGAATAATTGACATAGCTTTCTATGCTGCATCCCGTCGTATTTTCAATTGCCTGACGGTAGATTTCGATCTTGAGGTTCTCGTTCTCCAATACAGCCCTGATATTGGAAAAGTGCATGTCCGTCTCCATATCACCGGGAATTTCGATTGTATATCCGTCAACTTTATTGGTAAAGAGGTTCTTTTCATAATCAATTGCTGCCAGGGAATAAGTTTCCTTCTGATTTTGCTCTTCCATCAGCTGCCTTTGCAGTATTTTCTGCTGTTCCTCCCGGACCAGTTTCTGTTGATCCGCTTCAATTGCCGCAGTCTTTTCTTCTTGCTGCCTTTCCACTTTTCCTTTTGCATCTTCTGCTATCATTTTCTGCGCATAATTATCTGTTAAGACGACTGAAATTACCAGTACGATAACAATCATTGCACTGAATACTCTTAGTAAGGTGCCCTTCATTGACGCTTGCTCCTTTGCAAATTCTAAATCCTGGGTTCAATGGTACATCACTTTGTAACACAGTCTTAATGATATCTTTACCATTAAACCATAGAAAACCGTTTCTGTATAGTATATAATGTTTAACAAATGTGAGCAAATAATACGTTTACAGTCACGATATGGGGTAATTTTATGAAGAAACGGATCATTTCAGGATTAATCGTATTTTGCCTGATTATTACAGGAATAAACAGCGGTCTTTTACTCTATCTCCCTGCGTTTGGAGCAGATGAAGACTCCTGCACTTTGTATTATAATAACAAAATGATAAGTCAGAGGGGCTATTATATAAACAGCACGCCTTATTTACCTGTTTCAATGATCGGAACCTATGCCGAAAATCCCGGAATTACTGTGGATCAGGGTAATAAAAGACTGATCATCAATCTTTCCTCTCAAAACATCATAATGGCGGATGATGCAACCACTAATTTTGTAAAAGCCTATGCAGGCAACGTGTACATTCCTCTGAGAGAAATTGAGGAAAATCTTTATTTTCCATTAAATACAACAGACCAATTCTTCAAGCTCAGCTATACCGTTTCCGGCGACACGATCAAGATGCGCGCATATTCCGGTACAGACAAAATAGCGAAAATCAATCAAAGTAATGTGCAGGCCGTGTCTTCCCTTCTGGAAAGTAAAGGTGAGACGGTAAATTTAAGCCTAAACGATACGGTGTTCATCACCGGTGAGACGGATAATTATTATAAAATTTCATCAGAAGACGGCAGCACTGTCTATGTAATGAAGGATTTTGTTACCATATCGGAAATCGACTTATCGAAAATTGACTTTTATGCCCCGAAACAGTCAAAATTCAAAAGAGGCAGCGAAAAGATCAGTCTTGCCTGGGAATATGTAAGCACCATTACTCCAAGTGCACCTGCAATCAAGCATAACGGACTGGATATTTTATCTCCAACCTGGTTCGACCTGATCACCGACGGTGATGGAAGTGTCGAAAACAACGGGGATAAGGGTTATACGGATTCTGCTCATTCCACCGGGTATATGGTTTGGGCTACCATAACAAATAATATGTCAACAAAAGGCTCTACTGCCTTTACGACGAAAACCTTCAACAACAGCGGGCTTCTCAACAAATCCGTTGCGCAATATATCTTTTACGCGTGTCTCTACGATGTAGACGGAATCAATATCGACTATGAAGATGTCTCTGACGGAGATGCAGCCGGTCTCGTTGCATTTACTGCGTTGATGAGAAATTATACAGAGAAGCAAGGTCTTGTCTTATCGATTGATACCTTGATTCCAAGACCTTGGACGACAGAATATGACCGTGCTGCCCTTTCAAAATATGTGGACTATCTGGCGTTAATGACCTACGATGAACATTATGCCGGAAGTCCTGCGGCCGGTTCCATCGCTTCCATGCCATGGGCCTTGGATGCACTGGAGGCAACCCTTAAGGAAGTTCCTGCATCCAAGCTTTTGCTCGGAATACCGCTTTATACAAGAATATGGACTGTTGACAGCACCGGCAAGATCATTACCAATCCTTCCGCAAAAATGCCGACGGTACGGAGCACCATCGAATCGAAGAATCTTACACCGGTTTGGCTGGACAAAGAAAAGCAATATTATGTGGAATACGCCAACGGTTCAAATACCAGCAAGATATGGATCGAAGATTCCCGCTCCATCGCAAACAGGCTTGACCTGGTATCCCAATATAATCTGGCAGGTTCCGCATGCTGGCAGCTCAGCCAGGGAGAAGATCAGATCTGGGATGTATTCTACGGCATGCTGAAGAAAAACGAATCCATGAGCAATTACAAGAATCCTTACTAAAGAATAGAAAGGTAATGTAACTATTTTCGTTACATTACCTTTCTATTTTACCTTGCTATTTGTTGAATATAGTATTAATTTATTAGTTATCTACCCCATTAAGCCAATTACAAATTTGTAGATATTCTTTGGAGTTTCAAGCTTTGTACCGGTATAGCCCTCTTGGTTAACCAAATACCGTGCCGGCAATCCGTTTCGGAGATCTGCCAAATCGTTCGCCAGGATATAATCCATATGATTCTTTTTGCAAAGCTTTGCAGCAACTTCAAAGAGTTCCTCCTTGGGTACATTCTCCAGAAGCTTGCAGCCAATGAGCTTTGCATTGGGATACCATTCCCTCAGGCATGCTATGATTTTCGGGGTAAGCCCCAGCTTTACCGTGAGATTGGATTGATAACTGCTGATCTTAGAATTGTCATCCAGCTTGCATTTCGGATTCGTCAGGATTTTCATGATATCTTCCACCGAGTGAAATCCACCGGCTTTTTTGCCTGCATCAAACAGTTCTTCTGCCATATCCTCCATCAGGAAGGAAAAGTCGGCTTTATAATCACCCACCGCGGCTGCATGGATTACCGCATCATAGGTATTGCTGCTTTCCCGTTTCAAAGCCTTCATCATTTCATCGGTTGTTTCAACCCAATGGAATTTCAGCTTTTCTCCTGCATGGGGCATTGTCATAAGGTTGTCCACATTGACGTGATGATTGAGAATCAGGCAAACTTCGTCTCCATGATTCAGGAAGTATTCTCCCAGAGTGACGGAAAGAGTGCCGGTGGACATGTTGGTGATTTTCATCACTTCGTCAATGTACTCGTTTGTCGGACCTCCGGTAATTAGTATTCTGCTCATTTGTTCATCCACCTCCTTAAAGGCAATCAGGAAAAAATGATTTAAGAATAAGCGCTTTCAATGTATTCATCATAGGTACAGGTTTTATCATTTATTGTGCCATCTTCTTTGATTTCAATGATCCGGTTTGCAACGGTCTGTATGAACTGATGATCGTGAGAGGAAAACAAAATGACTCCTTTAAAATCGATCAGTCCGTTGTTGACTGCCGTGATGGATTCCAGGTCAAGATGATTGGTAGGCTGATCCAGTACCAGCGCATTGGAACCAAAGAGCATCATTCTGGAAAGCATGCAACGGACCTTTTCCCCTCCGGACAGTACCTTTACCGCCTTGAAAACATCATCGCCGGAGAAGAGCATTCTGCCCAGAAATCCTCGCATAAAGGATTCGGTAGTCTCCTCCGTAAACTGGCCCAGCCACTTGACAAGGTTGAGGTCATTATCGTTGAAAAAGGAAGAATGATCCATAGGGAAATAGGATTGTGACGTGCTGACACCCCACTTGAAGGTGCCTTCATCCGGCTCCATTTCTTCCATCAGTATTTTAAACAATGTGGTATTGGCGATCTCATTTTCTCCGACAAAAGCGATCTTGTCCCCTTTGTTCATACGGAAAGAAATGTCTTTCAGCACCGGTACTCCGTCAAACGACTTGCTGATTCCATCAACCGTAAGAATCTCTTTGCCAGGTTCACGATCGATATTAAAGCCGACAAATGGATATCTTCTTGAAGAGCTCGGCAATTCATCAACGGTAAGCTTATCCAAAAGCTTTTTCCTTGATGTTGCCTGTTTCGATTTGGACTTATTTGCGGAGAATCTCTGGATGAAGCTTTGGAGCTCCTTGATTTTATCTTCGCTCTTTTTATTCTGGTCTTTCATAATCTTCTGGATCATTTGACTGGATTCGTACCAGAACTCATAGTTTCCAACGAACATTCTAATTTTACCGTAGTCAACATCGACGATGCTGGTACATACCGTGTTCAAAAAATGTCTGTCATGAGAAACCACAATAACGGTTCCCTCATAATCCAGCAGAAAATCTTCAAGCCAATTGATGGCTAAGATGTCAAGATGATTGGTCGGCTCATCCAGCAGGATGATATCCGGCTTTCCGAAGAGCGCCTGTGCCAGAAGGATCTTCACCTTCTCCTTACCGTTGAGAGAATTCATCTCACGATCAAGAATATCGATTCCAAGTCCAAGTCCCTGCACCAGTCTGCTTGCGTCGGATTCCGACTCCCAGCCGTCCATTTCGGCAAACTCGCCCTCCAGCACCGATGCTCTGATTCCGTCTGCGTCGGTAAAATCCTCTTTTGAATACAATGCGTCCTTTTCCTTCATGATGTCATATAGTCTTTGATTACCCATTATTATCGTATCTAAAACCGTGTATTCGTCAAAAGCAAAATGATCCTGCTTCAGAACCGACATTCTCATGTGCTTCGGGATGCTCACATCTCCGGTTGATGGTTCCAAATCACCTGACAGGATCCTTAAAAATGTTGATTTTCCTGCTCCGTTTGCTCCGATAATTCCGTAGCAATTTTCTCTGGTAAATTTTAAATTTACATCTTTAAATAGGTTTGTGCCGCTAAAATTCAAGCTTACATTCGTTACTGTTATCATTCGTTCTCCTCTAAATTTGCATAGACCGCATCCATATTGCGCAGCCCGTTCTGTAATTCCTCTGTTGCTCTTTGCACGTTATCTACTGCCTTTCTGTAATCGCTATTGTTCATTTTTTCCCCTTCGCTTTTTTTGTAAAGAAAGGTTTGACAGGATACCTGTGCATCAATGAGACGGGTAAAACGGGAAATCGCTATTCCAAGCTTGTCCCTGACCTCAACAGAAAGTTCATCGTCTTCATCAATCTTTATTTTTTTAAGGTTGATATTCTGGGCTTTTTTCTTCAGATCCTTGAACCTTGCGATCCTCGCCTTATAATCGACCTTTTTAAACATGGTCAGGATTCTGGACTCTCCGGCAATCTGCCGTTCCAAATCCTTATACTTCTCAATAATGTTGCTGTATACTAAATCCACTGCTTCAATAATGTATTGTCGTTCTGCCATCACTGCTTCTTCCTCCTTTATATCAATTCATTATATAAAAGTTCATCGAGATCCCCAAAAGCGACTAAGTTGACCTCCAAGTCGTTATCTTTCAGAAATTCTTTTATGACACCAACAGCAATCCGGGCGGCTCGTTCCTTTGGATAGCCGTATACCCCTGTCGATATCGCCGGGAATGCGATGGAGTTCAACCCGTTCTCGAGAGCGAGACCGAGACTGTTCCGATAGCAGTCTGCAAGCAGCTCGGGCTCACTCCCGCTGCCTCCGTGCCAAACAGGTCCAACCGTATGGATCACGTACTTTGCCGGCAGTTGATATCCCTTTGTTATTTTCGCTTGTCCTGTCAAACAGCCATGAAGGGCCCTGCACTCCTCAAGCAATTCTTTTCCTGCAGCACGATGGATCGCTCCGTCGACTCCGCCTCCGCCAAGCAATGTCTCATTTGCAGCATTGACGATGGCATCCACTTCAAGCTTCGTTATATCGCCGCGAAGAATACGAATACTCATTCGAATGACCTCCTTAACAAAATCATTTTAAAAGAACCACCGTAACCCCCTGATTCCCATCTATTTTTCTCTGATGCTCGGTAAGTGACTGGCAGAGTGCAAGGAGGTCCTTCTTCTTTTCAAACCAATTCTCTCCGCCGCAGTAGGATCGAACGATGCCACTCAAACTGGATTCTCTGAGTTTGCTTCTGACTGCCGCTTTGATTCCGCCTCCGACTCCGGAAGAACCGTAGCCGTGCACAAGAATGACTGCCTTATATCCTTGACCTTTGCAGGTTCCAAGCTGGCTGACCATATTTCTGACGGCCGCATCAACCGTAGGGCTTCCATATTCCAGATTGATTTCTTTTACCTTCGCCATCTTCTATCCCTTACTATAATTCTCTTCCATATATCTCGCTATAAACAAGTTTTCCATCGATTCTTTCCGATTTCATGAGGCTGATCCGCGATACGGTCATTTCTTGCTTTGCTGCCGGAAGTGATTCGTAGAGGTTTCCGGACGGATTCGTAAGGCGTACCTCACGCCCCAACGTCAAGTGAGGAGCGTATTCTCTGTTTTCCAGAGCGAAGCCCGCTTTTTCCAGTTCCGCGGTCAATTGTTTTTGAATCTTGAGCAGTGCATCACTCTTGTCAACACCAGCCCAGTGGATATCCCCGCTGTTCCTCTTGAATTTTCCAAAGCCCGAGAGTGACAAACGGAAGGGTTCCCAGTGGATTCGGCTCATTGCCGACTTGATGACACCTGTCTTATCCGCACTCAATTCTCCCAGAAATACCAGTGTAAGAT
Source organism: uncultured Oscillospiraceae bacterium (assembly GCA_964612345.1). Taxonomy (GTDB): domain Bacteria; phylum Bacillota; class Clostridia; order Peptostreptococcales; family Anaerovoracaceae; genus Anoxybacterium. The sequence continues at coordinate 40,929 of CAZTEH010000016.1, forward strand.
GGAGGTTCTCCCTGTGGGTAAAGTTCCCTTTGGACGCTTCTTTTTTTAATTCCTGAATGGCTGACATCAGGTAGTCTTTTATTTCGCTGGTTAAATTGATCGCAATAAAAAGTCTCATATCAGTGCCTTTCTATTTATTCAAGGGCAATATCCTGGCCGACTGACCCTTCATCTGATCGGGAACATCGCCGATTCCCCATCCGGTGGAAGTCGTTTCTACGTAATAATAGCGGATTCCGTCCACCTCGTAATAGCTGCCTTGAATGGACTCTTCCCCTTTTACACCCACTGCCATATGATCCGTAAACTGAATCAATACGGTTCCATACCCAAGCTCTCGCAGAAGAGAAGCTAATAAGATTGCGCTGTCTTCACAGTCCCCGCCTTCGTCAGCTAATGTTTCCAGCGGGAATTTCGGATATTCGTCATCTCCGGTTCCAACTTTAACATCTACCTAACTTAACCTATGGACGAACAAAATGAACTTTTTCACCATATCCAGGTCGGAAAAGTTCTCGTTTTCAGCCGCTTCTTTAAATTTTTCCGCCAATCCTGCCAAATATTCATCATCGGATGGATCGGTGACATAATAGCTGTAATTCTTTATTTTTTTCCGATCCACGGTTTTGTAATACTCATACGAGGACTTGGGAATTTTAAGTTCATAGGTCCAGCTGCCTTCCCCGTAGTTCCAAGCGTAATCTACTGCAATATCCTCCTGGAAAGTCGTATCCACTGTATCCACAGTATCATCCGCAGGTTCCTCTGATGGCTCACTGCGATCCAAATAAGGCAGCAGAAATATCGTGCACACCGCAATCAGAATAATCATAAGAAAAGGAAAGAACAAATTATTTTTTTTCTTAACTTTCTCCGTTATTTCGCGGTCTTCAATAAACTCCTCTTGAGGAACATGTGAGTGAATGAGGTTACCATTTGCATAGATCAGGCAGTCTCGCGTTTCCTTGCCCGCCAGAATAACCTCGATAACTTCCTTGTTGTTTTCCTCATCAAAGATATGTCCGATGAGCTGACCGTTATGGGCACTGAAATTTTGATCCTGCAATTCATCGTTGATGAAAAGGCTTTCGCCCTCCGGACCGTCATTTCGGATCAGTATCTTATTCCCTTTGTAGATTATTTCAAAGTCTGTATCATAGTAATCTGAATTCAACTGCATTGTCTTTCCCCATCATCCTAATCAAAAAAGGCAAGTGCAACGATATGTCCAATGTACCTGCCTGTTGTTGTATTCTGTTCAAACACGTTATACTGCAGCTCAAACCACTTATATTATATCAAATTTTTATGAATTAGGAAACCGTTAATTTTATTCCAAAAGCGAACGGTATTTCCCATATCCCTCTTCTTCCATTTTGTCCTTTGGAATAAACCGCAGTGCAGCGCTGTTGATACAATATCGCAATCCACCTGATTCTCTGGGTCCATCCTCAAAGACGTGACCTAAATGGATATCTCCCACCCGGCTGCGCACTTCTTCCCTTATCATTCCATGGGAACGGTCTTTTTCTGATTTAACCCCTTCCGGGTCAATGGGTTTGGAAAAACTGGGCCATCCGCATGCTTCAAACTTATCCTTCGATGAGAAAAGCGGCTCCCCCGTCGTGATATCAACATAGATGCCTTGCTTAAAGTTGTCCCAGTATTCATTTTGATAAGGAGGCTCGGTCCCTTTATTCATGGCAACCTCATATTGCATGGAACTAAGCTTTGCTATTTCGAAATAACGCGGATTGATATGACAATACCCGCCCGGGGTTTTTTCAAGATATTTCTGATGGTACTCTTCTGCTGTATAGTAGTTCTCAAGCGGCAGTGTTTCTATTGCAATGGTCTTCGTATGCTCCTTTTGCAATTGATCAATGGATTGCTGAATGACAGGGTAATCCTCCTGATCCGTGTAATAAATTCCGGTTCGGTACTGCCTTCCCACATCGTTTCCCTGCCGGTTCCGCGATGTCGGATCGATTACTTTATAAAAAAGCGATAACAGCCTCATTAAGCTGATTTGCGCAGGATCAAAGGTCAGACGTACCGTTTCCGCATGGCCTGTGTCCTGACGGCAAACCTCCTCATAGGTAGGTCTCTCCGTTTTTCCATTTGCATACCCTACTTCCGTAGCAGCGACTCCGGGAATATTGCCGAGATATTTCTCAAGACCCCAAAAGCAGCCCCCCGCCAGGTATATTTCTTTCTTTTTATTTGTCATTTCCAATCCTCCCCTGAATGGTAAATTAATATAATATTAATTTACCCTGAAATAAAGAAATGAATCTGGGGAAGTAACACAAACATTTGACTGTGAATATACTGACCTTGAAAAGAAATAATGAAAGACCGGTTAAAGGAGGGAAATATATGAGTTGTTTCGGTGGCAACATATCGCCGGACCTCTTTCAAAAATGCTGCAATGCAAATCAGCTCTGTGGTGATTTCAACGGAAATTTAAGAGATGTAACAACAGAACCTATTTTTGTTCAAAAAGTATACGATGCTGTTCTTTTTAATCTCCAAGGGCTTAAAACTGTGACGAATCAATGCTTTACCCCTGCAATTCCCAGAGGGCACAGGCTGAGAAGAGTCATAGACATTCGCTGCAAGAGGTTCTTTAACCCACTGAATGTGGAAGATCCATCAAACCTCACATTGGATGTCAACACAACGATTTCAGGTGCAACATTTATTCAGGATGCACATTGTGATCCAATTCGTGTGGTTGGTCCAGACGGAACATTTTCTGAAAGAGTACTTTTCGCTGATACGGAAGAATGTGATGAGAAGTGCAAGGGCACACCGATCTTCGGGACTCAAAACATAGCCATTACCGGAGACGTATTGGTAACTCTCGATTTATTACTGAGCGACAGAAACGACCACGACGTCGTATTCAGTGTCTTCGCAAATGTAAATATTGCAGATTGCCATTCTCCGTTGGTGCTCACAAATTTCTTCGAATTATGCATGCCTTCTGCTCAGAACAGTGCATTCCTGCCACGATTCAGTGAGTTTTGTAACACGGCCTGTGAAACAAGGCTGGCTACAAACAACATAGGTAGAGACATTACTTTATGCCCTGACGGAACGATCAAGGCTAATCTAATCATCGCCTTATGTGTTACATGGGAAACACATCGTTCGCATTGTTTTTTATCTTGCATATGTCTTCAGCAGGCGGATATAGTGATTTGACTCCCTCAGCACATGGTCTCCCAGCAAAGGTATAATAATTGATTTCACCTTGCACTCCAGGATACCCTGAGTACCTTGCGCATTGAAATTACTGATCTCCATTGTAGCCCTCAAGCTTTCGTTTGTTACCCTTGAAAGAGGCAATGTCTGATCCATTGCAGCTTTTGATTCCTCATACAATTCGTTGAACTCATTTCCAAAGTTATTGGCCAAAGTAATCAATTCATTTTCGGTCGGATCAAGCAAACCCCGTATAAACAGCGAATGTTCCGCCATGATCCTGTTCCAAAACAGTTCCTGCTCAAAAGCTTCCTGCTCGATATCCAGTACTTCTTTCTCCTGGAGTCTCTGAATTAAAAGATGATACAATCTTGCCTCACGTAAAATGTGATCGATCAAAAGCGGATAATTTACAGTAAACATTTTGCAATTTGTAACATCACGCAGGATCCTGGCTTTAAATTGAATAAACTTTACCAACAGATCCAGTACACGATTATTGATCATATCCACTCTATGAACGAGTACATTGTCAATGTCTGTTGGTCTGCCTGCCGATAAATCGTCCTCCATCTTTGTAAGTCGTGTATCAATCGCTACTCCGGTAAAGAATGCAGAAGCCTCTTCCGCGTTCAGTGTATATGGAGTGACCACCTCTCCGGACCTGAGAAAATCGGGAGCGATAACATTATCGGAAAGCGCGATGACATCCCTTAAAATATCATCAAATGCCAATCTGAATTCATCGGCGGCCCTCATAAAATCTTTATCCCGCGGTGTGAACCCAATTTCCAAAAAAAATGCATGCTCTTTCATGATTCTCATAAAAAATAAATGTAATCCCAGCGATTGTTGTACATATTCCGTTTTCGATAACATAAAAAACCTCCATCATATAGATTTATGCTATATAATATTTATTTTCAGTCAATTATGTTACCGGTTATCGCTTATTCTCCAAGCATAATTCCATCAACGCTCCATTGCTTCTTTCATGAGCTTCACATATTCATAAAGATAAGGACCTGCAGCTTCTCCATGTTTCTCAATAATTTTTACGATAGCACTGCCGACAATCACACCATCTGCCATGCTCCCGATTTCTTTTGCCTGCTCCGGTGTATTGATACCGAAACCTACAGCTGCAGGAATATTTACAGCCCCTTTTGCCGTAATTAAGATGCTTTTCAGATCGGTTTTAATCTCACTGCGCATTCCCGTGACTCCCATGGAAGAAACCACATAAAGGAATCCCTTAGCCTCCTGTGCAATCTGCTTGATACGCTGCTCTGAAGTAGGAGCGATCAGAGAAATAACATCCACATCATAGCTCTCTGCAATCTCAGCCAATTCACCTTTTTCCTCAAATGGCAGATCGGGAATTATAATTCCATCTACTCCCAAAGAGCGGCATCTGGAAAAGAATCTTTCATAACCATAGTTAAAAACAGGATTGAGGTAAGTGAGAAAGACCAAAGGTACCTCTGTCTTTCTTCTTACCGCTTCTACTAAATCAAAAATCTTATCGGTTGTGGCTCCGGCAGACAAGGCTCTGATATTTGCCTGCTGAATCACGCTTCCTTCTGCAATGGGATCGGAAAAAGGAATTCCGATTTCGATCAGATCTGCGCCTCCGCGAACCATCTGCAGGATAAACTCTTCACTTTTCTCCATCGTTGGATCTCCGCCGGTTAAAAATGCTATAAAAGCTTTCCCGTTCTGAAATGCATTTGCTATTTTACTCATAAATATCCACCCCCTTATATCTTGCTATCGCTGCTACATCCTTGTCTCCTCTGCCTGAAAGGCATATGAGAATTATTTGATTAGGGTCCATTTGCGGTGCCATCTTCATCACATGAGCTACCGCATGGGCACTTTCGATGGCGCAAATGATCCCCTCGGTTTTTGCCAGATACTCAAAGGCATTCACTGCCTCTGCATCTGTAATCGGAACATACTTCGCTCTTCCAATGTCATGCAGATAAGCATGCTCCGGACCGATTCCTGGATAATCCAGACCAGCTGAGATCGAATAGACCGGTGCGATCTGCCCGTATTCATCCTGGCAGAAGTATGATTTCATCCCATGAAATATTCCCGGAGAGCCCTTCGCAATCGTGGCTGCATGCTGGTTCGTTTCAACTCCGTGTCCTGCCGCTTCACAGCCGATGAGCGCTACCTTCTCGTCTTTTATGAAGTGATAGAACATGCCCATCGCATTGCTTCCTCCGCCAACACAGGCAACTACTGCATCCGGCAGTTTTAATTCAAGATCAAATATCTGGGCTCTTGCTTCCCTGCTGATCACGCTTTGAAAATCACGAACCATCATCGGGAAAGGATGGGGACCCATGACCGAACCTAAAACATAATGGGTATCATGGACCCTTGAAGTCCATTCCCTCATGGTTTCATTGACGGCATCCTTCAGTGTCATCGTCCCGCTTGTTACCGGATGGACGATTGCGCCCAAAAGCTCCATACGGTAAACATTCAACGCCTGCCTTTCCGTGTCTTCTTTTCCCATGAAAATTTCGCATTCCATTCCCAGTAATGCTGCAGCTGTTGCCGTAGCCACACCATGCTGTCCCGCACCTGTTTCCGCAATCAGTCTTGTTTTACCCATCTTCTTCGCCTGCAGCGCCTGCCCTAATACGTTATTGATTTTATGGGAACCGGTATGGTTCAGATCTTCTCTTTTCAAGTATATCTTGGCTCCTCCCAGTTTCTTTGTCATATTTTCAGCAAAATATAACAGAGAAGGTCTTCCCGCATACTCATTCAACAGCTTCTCAAGTTCTTTATTGAACCCGGGGTCTTTCTTATAATATTCATAGCTCGCTTCCAGTTGGATCAATTCATTCATCAGAGTTTCAGGGATATACTGCCCTCCGTGGACCCCAAATCTTCCTTTAGACATTCCGTACCCTCCTTACTACTTCAAGTATTTTATTCTTATCCTTCACGCCTTCTGTTTCCACGCCGCTGCTCAAGTCAATCGCAAAAGGATTCCCTGTTTCCATTGCCTGATTTATATTCCCTGCATGAATGCCTCCCGCAAGAAAATATGGTTTCCTGCATTCCTGTATAAGCTTCCAGTCAAAGGCTTTCCCTGTACCTCCCGCACCGTGATCCAGGAGCAGAAAATCTGCCGGACTGCTTTGTGCATTCAGGATATCCTCGGTCCTTTCTACACGTATAGCTTTGATGATTTGACAATGGGTTTCCGATTTTAATCTCATCATGTATGCTTCATCTTCACTGCCGTGCAGCTGTGCAATATCGATCACTCCGTTTTTCAGCAGGCTGACTGCATCCTCAATCGGTGCGTTAACGAATACACCGACGACTTGAATGCCTGACTCCAGATTTTTTCTCAGCTTTTCTGCCTGTTCCACAGTTACCTGACGCCTGCTTTTCGCAAATACAAATCCGATATAGTCGGGAATTGCCTCATTCACATAATCAACATCTTCCTGCCGAAACAGACCGCATATTTTTATTTTCATAACTGCAGTGCTCCTCTCAATTCGGCAAGCCGCTGCTTCTTATCCTTGCTCTTCATAAATGTTTCCCCGATGAGCACTCCGTCAACTTTGTTCTCTTTTAGTTTGGCAATATCCCCGGGTGTCCGGATCCCGCTTTCGGAAATGAAGAGAATGTTCTCCGGCACTAGGTTTCTCAGTCTTAGGCTCGTTGAAATATCCACTTCGAAGGTCTTTAAATCCCGGTTATTCACACCGATGATTCTTGCTCCGACTTCCAATGCGATCCTGATTTCATTCTCGGTGTGAGCCTCCACCAACGCGGATAATCCAAGCTCATGCGCGATTTTCAGATAAGCTTTCAGCTTGATCGAATCGAGCAAGGCACAGGTCAGAAGGATTGCATCCGCTCCTAAAATCTTTGCCTCGTAAATCTGATAGCTGTCCACGGTAAAATCCTTTCTCAGGATAGGAATGTCTACGACTCTTCTGATTTCTTTTAAATATTCATCACTCCCAAGAAACCAATCCGGTTCTGTCAACACGGAGATCGCGGCCGCTCCTGCCTCCTGATAATCAACGGCGATCTCAAGATATGGAAAGCGATCATCCAGAATACCCTTTGAAGGAGATGCCTTCTTCACTTCACAGATAAATGCCATATCCTTTGATCTTAATGCCCTTTCAAAAGGGAATTCCGGATTTACGGTACATAGACCTTCCGCTTCTTTTGCAATATCAATGAGGGATTTCACAGTTTTCCTTTCTTCTACCCGCTCGCGGGAACGGACCACAATCTGATTCAGTATATCGGTCATGACAGCACCTCATTTGATAATTTAACGAATTGCTCCAGTTTGTTGATCGCCATACCGTTATCGATAAGAGTCTGCGCCATAGGAATACAGGCTTGGATGGAATCCCCCTTGCCGGCCATATACAACGCCAGAGCGGAATTGAGCACGACCACATCTCTTTTAGCTCCCTTTTCGATGCCATTCAAGATATCTCTAGTTATCCCTGCATTTTCCTCAGCATCACCGCCCTGCAGCTCTTCCCTTGTACATCTCGAAAATCCAAAGTCTTCCGGAGCAATATAATAGCTTTTCAACTTTCCGTCTTTGATTTCAACGACTTTTGTCTTCGTGGTCAGGGTTGCTTCATCCAGACCATCGCAGCCGTGAATCACCATTCCCCGCTTCACTCCCAAATTGGACAAAACCTGTGCCAGCGGCTCCGCCAGCTTCTCGTCAAATACACCCATAAGCTGCATGCTTGCACCTGCGGGATTGGCCAGAGGTCCTAAAATATTGAAGATCGTTCGGACACCGAGTTCCTTTCTGACCGGTGCGGCATACTTCATGGAATTGTGGTAGATCTGAGCAAACATAAAGCAAAGATCGATCTGTTCCAGGATCTTCCGGCTCCTCTCAGAAGGCAGCAGAATATTGATCCCCAACTTTTCAAGTACATCCGCTGCGCCGCTTTTGCTCGATACGCTGCGGTTGCCGTGCTTCGCCACAGGTACACCTCCTGCCGCCACAATAAATGCCGTAGTGGTGGAAATATTGAAGGTGCCGGCTTCATCTCCTCCGGTGCCGACGATGTCCATAACATCAGCCGATGTTTGAATATGGATCGCTTTGTCTCTCATTACGGAAGCACAGGCAGTAATCTCGCTGATGCTTTCACCCTTCATCCGCAGCGCGGTAAGAAAAGATGCGATTTGAACCTGAGTCGCCTTTCCTTCCATAATTTCTTCCATTGCCATCCTGGCAGTATCATATTCTAAATCCTCCCCGGATATCGCTTTACAAATTGCTTCTTTTATCATGATTTTCTACCTCCTATAAAATTTTCTATAATGGTTCTCCCTTCCGGGGTCAATATGGATTCCGGATGGAATTGCAGCCCGTAAATATCGTAGTCCCGATGCTTCACCGCCATGACCTCCCCATCATCGGATCTTGCGATGATGATCAGCTCTTCCGGTATTGTATCTTCCAAGGCTGCCAGGGAATGATAACGCGCACCGTCTATAAACTCCGGCAATCCTTTAAAAATCGAGGAACTGTTATCAATTTTTATTTTTGATTGTTTCCCATGCATGAGGGTTTTTGCATAGGATACGGTTGCACCGAACGCTTCGCAGATGGCCTGATGACCCAGACAAACTCCCAGAATCGGAATTTTGCCCGCAAAATATCTTGACGCGTCGGTGCAAATACCCGCATTGCAGGGCTTTCCGGGTCCAGGAGACAATAGGATCGCTTCCGGTCGCAGCGCTTCAATTTCCTTAATTGTCATTTCATCATTTCTTATAACACGGATATCAGGATCGATCGATCCGATCAATTGATATAGGTTATAGGAAAAGCTGTCATAGTTATCGATAAGTAGTATCATCGGTCAAACACCTCCTTGGAACGATTCAGCGCATTGATTACAGCCTTGGCCTTGTTCAGGCATTCCTCATATTCCGCTTCCGGTATGCTGTCGGCTACGATACCTGCACCTGAACGGATAAACACCTTTCCGTTTTTCTTGTATGCAATGCGTATCGCAATGCAGGTATCCAGATTTCCAGTAAAATCCAAATATCCGATGGCACCGCCGTAGATGCCGCGTTTATTGTTCTCCAGTTCATTGATAATCTCACAGGCTCGGATTTTCGGTGCTCCTGACAAGGTTCCCGCCGGTAGTATGGCATCAACCGCACTTAAGGCATCCTTGTCATCCCTAAGCAAACCCCTAACCGTGGAACCGATGTGCATTACATGGGAAAATCGTTCGATTGTCAAATATTTCTCTACCTCAACCGTTCCAAACCTGCTGATTTTACCGATATCATTCCTGCCCAGATCAACAAGCATATTGTGTTCTGCAAGTTCCTTCGGGTCGGCAAGCAGTTCCTTTTCCAGTTCCAGATCCTCCTCTTCGGTTTTTCCTCTTGGTCTCGTACCTGCCAGCGGGAATGTGTAAAGTACGCCATCCTGCAGCTTTACCAGTGTCTCTGGAGATGCCCCGGCAATCTCGATATCATCGCCGGAAAAGTAAAACATATACGGGGAAGGATTCGTCGTTCTCAATATCCGATAGGTATTCAGCAGGCTGCCCTCAAAATCGGCCTCAAAGCGGTTGGAGAGCACAACCTGGAAGATGTCTCCCTCCCGTATATAATCCTTCGCCTTGCTTACCATACTGCAGTATTCTTCTTTACTGAACAGGGAACGAAATTCCGATTTTATTTCTGAGGTGAAGTCTCCCTCTCCAATGCCCTCCCGGATCAGCCCTGCCATTTCTTCCAGCTCCAGAATCCCTTTGTTATAGTTGGCTTCCAATTGCTGTGTCCTGATGTTGACGATCAGTATAATTTTCTGTTTCAGATTGTCAAAAGCGATGACTCTGTCAAAGAGCATCAGATCCACATCCTTGAATCCTTCCTGGTCATCGGCATCCAATTTTAATGTGGGCTCACTGTATTTGATATAATCATAAGAGAAATAACCCACCAATCCGCCGGTAAAGGGCGGAAGAAAATCAAACCGCGGACTTTTATTCTCCTCAAGGATGTGTTTGATAAATTGACCCGGGTTTGCCGTTTCAAAGTGTGATTCTGTTCCGGCATTGATTTTTAAATGACCGTCCGTGCAGGTCAACTCCAGTCTGGGATTATAACCCAAAAAAGTGTACCTGCCCCACTGCTCCGGACTCTCAAGACTCTCCAGCATATAACAGTGCTGGCTGATGCCTTTTAAAATTTTTAATACTTCGATTGGTGTCTTCACATCGGAATAGATTTCACAGCTTAAAGGGATCACCTTGTAATCATCTGCAAATCTGACCGCTTCTTCTAAACTTGGTCTCAACATACTTTCTCCCTCCTGATATCAACTGTCTGCCGAGGCCATTTTGAATAAAACAAAAAACCCGTCCTCAACAGAAATACTGTCAAGGACGAGTTCAATTTACTGAAACCCGCGGTGCCACCTTGCTTTGTGGAAAGATAAAATAATCCACACGCTTTGCAGGATACCAACATATCCCCGGCAATTGACGCATGCCCTCACGTCGCAGAATACTCGGAATCATGGATTCCTTTGACTGCGCCCTCCGTGGTCCATTTAACAATCTGCGTTTTGCCGGATCTCAGCAACCCCGGCTCTCTGTAAATGCACGATTTGTTTTTATCTCCACATCAACGGTTTATTCGCTTTATTAAATTTTCATCATCTCAATGATTGCATTCATTATATTCACATTCTATTGATTTGTCAACCGGCCAAGTGTTATTTAATACAAAAATATCAATCTTCTTAAATGAAAAAGTAAATGCAATTTTTAAGGGTTCCAATTGCGGTTAGTCT